>JAOZPM010000141.1:0-6776 GCA_029932765.1 Bacteroidales bacterium
GATCAATAACTTTTACGTTAATTGGTCCATGATTATTTGTGTATTCAATTTCTATTTTCTGATTTTCATCAAGAATGCTTTGAATACTAGCTTTTGTTAGCTCTAGCTCAATACCACCATTACCACGTCCATCAAGACGAGTAATCATTGGGCCATCACCATAATTTGAGTTTGCTTGAGTACCTTCTGCTTCTGCATTAGGAATATGTGGCATCAAAGTATGAACTCTAATTGGACCCAAAGCAGATTTACGACCTGCTAAGTATGGTTTCTTTTGACCTTTTAGGCCATTAAGTACACCTGGGTCTTGTGAATAAACTGCAAATTCGTTATAAGCATATGCAATTGCTACATAATAGTATTTCTTATTATTTACCAATCTACGGTCTCCTACTGCAAACTCATCTTCAAATATTTTAAATGAGTGGAGAACGCCTTCATCACTAGCTTCAACCATCAACTGAGGTACATTTCCACCTAATTTATCATTTTTAGTATAGTTTACTAAATTTCCAACTTCATCTTTTAAATCGCATTGACCAACTAAACGAGCTTTATCAGGATTGTAAAGTTCAGCAACAGATACTTCATTATCGGCCAATTGATATATTTGATATCCTTGGAAACGATATTTTGCGTCTAAAGTGTCGCTAATAGCAGATATAGTTACGTCTTCTTCCCAATAATCTTCATTAGTATTATTTGATGCTTCAATGTTTTTAAGATATAAAACGAGAGTCTTGTTTAACTCTTGAGCTAATAATTCAGGAGCATCAGGACCATCAAGTACTTTAAAGCAGTTATCGAATAAAGCTTGTGCTTTATCGTCAACCTCACGAAGTAATTCTACTGAAGCCCATGCGCCACCAGTAGAAGCACGTGCCCAAGGAATACCAACTGTAATATAGTTAATTGCACCAGATTCTAAAGTAAAAGGTCCTGCAGATTGCATAAAACGACGGTCACCAGCAGCATTCTGATCATTCTTCTCAGTCCAATCACTACGTCCTGGGTCAATTTCGCCAGTTCCCCAATTACAAGGGTCTGTATCTCCTGGAAACATAAAATCACACTCAATAGTACCTTGCTTATATGCATTACCGCCATATGTCATTTTACTACCATCTTTCCAAATTCCCTTAAGCATATTATAATACTCAGGAGCAATATCTGGGTCACGAATTGCCGATGGCCCCGAAGAGTTATTATGATATACAAAACGACGCATACCAAATCGTTCATTGTCAATAATTGTATCTCCAAAGTTTACACCGTTGATACTCTCATCACAAATTTGAACCATATTGCCGCTTCCATCATCTTCGTATTTTGGGTTGTCTTTACCATCGTTATCCATATAAGGACCTTGGAAAAAGTCAACACCAATTGCTGGTGGTTGTATTCCATAATCCTGAGGACGACCACTACCATCTTGCTCATCGCCATTATAGCAATAACCTAAACCACGCGCTACATCACATCCAACATAATCGTCAGTTGCATCACCTAAGTCAGTATCAACCCACTGGCTAAAGTATGTTTCGGTAAGTCTAAATGTAGAACGGTTAATTATTTCGTATGTATAGAAAGTCATATTATTAATCTCATCGTTGGTAGAGAAAGCAAAAGCTTGAGCTCTAATTTCAACACCAATAGCCTTACCTCTTGTTTCAGAGTGAATATTACCATTGTCATTAAAAATCCACCAAAGAGTTTGGTCACCTTTAAGAACAGCATCAGCCATTATCCCACCTTCAGCAGTTGGTTCATAATAGTATGAACCATCAGCAGCTCTAGTAGGCTTACATAGTTTGTTTTTAATATCGTAATAAGGATAATCTCCTTGTTCCCACTCATATACCCCATTGCTATTTAAATCAACAAATGGAGCTAACCAAGCACTTTGTCCTTTGGCTACATCGCCATTTGCTGGCCAGTCCTTTATAATCTCAGGTACTGCATAATCAGGATAATCAGAGTTATTATATTTTAAAAGAAATGCGTCAACTTGTTCACGAGTAATAGAATAATGTTTGTCAAACTCATCACATACTTCTCTACTAACAGAAGCTGTTCCATCAATAGTAAGAGGGCCAGGCCAAAAGTCATCACCATTACCACGGTAACGCTGAAAAGCTCCTTTTAACTGTCCATTGACATCAGTTCCACCTAACCAAAGTGAGGCAGAGAACATTGATGTTTTTTTAGAACCTTTAGGAATCTCATATTGAGCAGTACCTTGCAAATCCCACCACATATCGCCACCAGTATTTATACGGGCACGTACGTTATTTAGGTTTATTTCGTTAGAGGTTTTTCCAGGTAAACATCCAGCTGCGGTACGAGCATTGCTGGAAGTGCTTTTGCTTCCTCCGTTGTTAACATTGCCCTTATACTCCTCAGCATTTGCTGTGAAATGAAGCATAATGCTTATTAATGCTAAAACAAATATATTAGTAATTTTCTTCATAATTTCTATATTAATATTTTGCTGTTTAGAAGTTGAATAATACACCTAAACGAATTCTTCTAGGTAATGAATACATATATGGATTGTTTACTCTTAAGCTATACATATCGCGAAATGCGTCAGGATCTTCCATTGCATTAATTGCATCTTGATATTCTGCAGAAGTTAAATAACCATCATCATCAGGGTTTCCTGTATATCTATAAACACTCATTACATTTCTTGAATCAAGTAAATTCAATACCTGTAAATAAACATTTAAATAATGAGGAGGCTTATTACTTCCTTCTTTACGTTCTAGGAAAAAGTCTCTGTCGATACGTAAATCCATACGATATTGCCATGGTAGGCGCGAACCGTGAATAGATCCCGAAAGAATAGGAGATACACCACCAGACATTACTGCTGATGTAACATTACTCTGACGACTATATGGAGTTCCTGAACCTGCTTGCATAACTAAATTCACACCAGTATTTTCTAGCAAACGAATAACTCGTACTTTATTAGTTCCTTTAATACGACGCTTGATAGTTGGACCATTATATTTTTTGCCTCTACCATATCGGTAATCAGCAGTAATATTAATAGTATGGTTTCTATCTTGTGCCGTTGGGCTTAGAGTACGTAAGTTTGGTTGACCAGAAGTTACAAGGTTAATTCCTGAAGTAGAACTAGAACCTGTAGCGTTAGCAAACTGAAGTGTATAACTAACCTTCATCCAAAGATTTTTTGTTCTCCTTAAGTCATAAGTTACTGTCATACCTTTTGCAGTACCAAAGTCAATATTATTATAAGAAATATATGATACAGGATAAGCACTTGTATAACGGAATGCTTGAATCTGATCTCTCATTTCACGATAATATGCTGAGAATTTTAAAGAAGAAGATTGTGATAATTTTTGTTGAAAACCTAATTCGTAATCAGTAGTTCTTTCTGGTTTCAAATTAGGATTATTAATAGCAGTATTTCCATTCTGATTAATAAAGTAGTAATTCATTATAGGTATTCTGTTTCTACCAGTAGGACGCGATGTTAGAACATCGTAGTGAGCAAAGAATAATGCTTCGTCCGAAATTGGGAAAGAGAATGAAATACGTGGAGAAATTGTGTTTTGAGGAGTGTAATCTTCAAAAGCTGAAGGCTTAAGCTCTGTTTCGCCAGGATTGTGCAAGAAAGGTGCAATTCCTGATGCAGTTTCAATAGTAGTAGGGTCATTAATTTCTGTACCTGTTGCATTATACCAAGTATCGCCATCTCTATAACCTACTATTTTAGTTGGATTATTTACATCATTTACATAAACAACATAATTGTCACCCATATTCTCTGGAATTTCACCAGCTATATCATTAGGTTGCAATTCCGAAACTGTTTTAGCTTCTGCAAATAAGAATGGATCTTTAAGAACTTTTTGGTTAGCATCAAATCTGTCGAAACGAACACCAATACTTAAAATTAAATCATTAAAAGCAAATTTGTCTTGTATGTATCCTGCCATATATATTGGCTCATATGCTCCAATTGCTCTTGTTTTATTTCCGTTTGCATCTACTTGAGTAAAGAAATCGTCAAAACTAGGCTTAGAGCTTAATTTATTACCATAAGCATCATAACCATGATATGAAACGTAAGGGTTACCACTATTTAATAACTCATCCGTACTAAACATATCCAAAGAGAAAGTGCTAGGGTCGTAGCTGTCAAGATCAATCCAATCGGTACCATCTACCGGTAAACCTAGTTTTGTTCTTAATTGCTTGTCAAAAAATGACTGAGTAGCGGCGTCGTAAAGTCTGTCGTAATCTACATGAACATATCCATCTAACATAAACTCATGAGGATTTGAATAATCTAACTGCTCAATATGACGATTAGTAATACCACGCATTAGTGTCCATAGTCCTGCAGGATTATAACCTACAGATAATTCTTTACGTTGCTCGTATTGAATACCAAATTTAATTTCGTGGTTTCCAATATCTGCAGATCCATTAGCATTGAATCCAATTCTAGATTCTTCGAATTGTGTATTTCTATTATATGGAGTACCAGTATTAGTATATAAACCATAAACGCTTCCCGGAAGCTGACCATTTAATAAGGCACCTTGACTCTGTACAGTAAGAATATTACGGTAAAATGGGCTGCCCTCATCATAAAAAGAATAATATTGATCGGTATAATTACTAAGATTAGGATTTACCTCAGAACGTTGAAAGTCATATAGAGTATCTCTAAAACCATTCATTACATATACGCCTTTAAGTCCTAAAACAGTATCTTCACCTAGCTCATATGATTTTTCTGAGTAAGTAGTAAATTTACCAACATAACCATAATCAAATAGATTTTCGTTATGATTAGGATTAAAAGATTTTGAAGAACGTTGAGAGTAATCTGCTTGAATACTATAATATACATTCTTGATTAATGCTTTACTGTCTTTCTCATCAGGAAAACGTTGAGTAAATCTTCCGAATACTCTCCAGTCTTGAGCTGTAATTTGTCCGTTATTGGCAGAGTTCAACAAAGAGTTAGAAATACTCCAATCAGATCTGTTTGTCCAATTATATGAACCTCCAAAAGTTAGTGTTGTATTATCGGTAGTTCTAACGTCAATTTTGCCTTGGAAGGTAGCAGACTTTGATACTGCATTTTCACGAGTCTTAAGATGCTCGTACGAATCATCAGTTACATAGTTTGATGTAGGGAAAATACCAAATCCAGTAGGTGATTTGAATAACGGATTTTGCTCTAAATAATTAAGGTCTTCTTCTGTTATTCTATGAGTTCCTGTAGAAGCAGGGTAACCATCTCTATTGTACTCATACTCTCCAGCAATGAAGAAACCAAGTAAAGAGGTATTCTTTGTAGAATCTTTTCCCATGATTAGTGGACCGTTGATGTTAAAACCAACTAAGTCGTGACCAAATCCATCAAGCAATTCAGAAGTAACACCTTCAACTCCGAATCCGAAAATACGGGAAGGACCTTTAGTAGTAATATTTACAATACCACCAGTAAGGTCACCATATTGTGCAGGAGTACCACCAGTAATTACTGATACCTGCTCAATAGCAGATTTTGGAAGGTTTGCACTACCAATTACACGAATTCCATCAACATAGGTAGCAGTACCACCTTCACGCTGACCACGCATACCACCCATTTTACCGTTATCATCAGAGAAAACTCCTCCAACAGTAACAGCAACAGCTTCAGCAGAACGACCTGGCATCTTTGCTATCTCTTCAGCAGTCATTGTGCCTCCAGTAGAAGTTTGATCTTTATCAATTAATGGAACTTTATATTCTTTAACAACAAAAGCTTCAAGCTGCGTTGCAGAAGATTCTAATTTAATATTTAAGAAACGTGTCTTGTCAGAATTAACAACAACACCTTTTATCATTAGCTTGGCATAACCTACATAAGTAACTTTAACATCGTACTTACCTGGAGCTAAAGGCTTAACTTTATAATTACCGTCGAAATCAGTGCTTCCACCATTCACAACTTTCCCTCCTTGTTCCACAATAACGTTTGCGAACGGAATAGGTAGCTTAGTCTCAGAATCAGTTATCTTACCTTGTATTGCTCCCGATTGCGCGATTGCAAATACAGACATAAGCATTATAACTGTAGACAATAGTAATTTTTTAATCATAGAATTTAATTTATGTGTATATAATCCTAGTGCATTTTAAGGCTGCAAAAATAGAAAAAAAATCATACCGATTAACTTTTCTTAACACAGCTTTACTTATCAATATATGGAGGGTTAAGTATAGCGTCGTAAATGATTGCTTGATGTAAATCAAAATCAGTATTTTCTGTACTTTCTACCTCGTTATTTATACTCGTTTCAAATTGCTTATCTTCCTTGTGAATATGATAATCTTCATTATTATCAAATTCAGAATTTTTAGTTTCTGGTTCAAGAGTTATTATTTCCTCTTCTTCCTCCTCAAAAGTATCCACTTCTTCGTCTTTAGGTAAATACTCATTAAACTCTTGTGGAACCGTATTTTTAGGTTCTTCTATAAATGTGTTAATAAAATCATTTAAACCAAAATTCTCATTTTCGTTAGCCGACTCTACTTCATAATTAGAATCCTCAACCTTAGGCTGAGGATTTTTATCAATATTCTTTTTATACTGTTTGTATCCAAAAAATAAAAGTGCTATTATGATAGGTAAAGCTTGTTCCATAAATAATATTTTACAAGAAAAAAATAAACAAGGCACAAAGGTACATTTTTATTTTGTAAAATTTGTTAAAAATATTGCAAAATGGACATGG
>JAOZPM010000142.1:0-6738 GCA_029932765.1 Bacteroidales bacterium
TGGAGTTTATTATCTAAGGATGACAATTGGTGATAAGGTTATCACTAAGCGATTAGTTCAAGTTAAGTAATATTGAATAAATATTAATTAGTAATACCAATTATGATTCAAACCTGCTGAATACGTGAAATATAAACTGTTTATATCGGCAGGTTTGATTTATATTTGGTATAAAAGCTTCATCTCAAAAAAAAGGTGAAGCTTTTTTGTTTTTGCCATTATACAAACGGATAAGTTATATATGATATGAAGTTTAATTAGAAAAGAGTTTTGAATTATAGCGTTGGTAGTTAAGAGTATATATAATAAATAGATTTAATATATCTTATTATCTAGGTAATTTACCTATAAAAGATAGTTATTAGTAGCTTGATAATTAGGTATAAAATAACTATTTTTGGGTTTTAGTATATTGTATAAAAAATTAAGTAACACATAAAATCACAGATATGAAACATTTTTCCTTTATTAAAATTAGTATTTTATTAATAATTGTATTCTTTAGTTACAATAAAGCAAATGCAGTTAATATAAACGTTGGCGATACTGTAAGTAGCAGCACTACATGGAATGCCGATACAGTAAAAATAACCAGTGATGTTTATATTCCGGCAGGAGTAACACTTACGGTTGAAGAAGGCACTTATGTGCAAGTGCAAGGGCATTATAAAATTGATGTGTTTGGCCAGATTATAGCAATTGGTAAGTCAGATAACCGTATTACTTTCACTGCTTTATCACAAGCTGTTGGTTGGAAAGGTGTTAGATTTAATAGTACACCACAAACAAGTGGTGAATCTGTATTTGAATATTGTACTTTCTCATATGGAAAGGCAACTATAGGTGATGTAAATGATAAAATGGGTGGTGCTATCTTTTCGTATAACTATTCGAATATACTAATCAAGAATTCTATATTTATTAATAATTATGCTCAATATGGTGGAGCAATTGGATTAAGGTATAATTCAAGTATCAAGATATATAATTGTTTAATAGCAAATAATTCTTCCTCAAGTTATGGGGGTGGTTTGTTTATTTATGATAATAGTAATCCTTCTTTAAAAAATCTAACAGTTGTAAATAATACATCGAGTAAAGGTGGAGGAATATATACCACCACAAATTATGGTGAGGTTACTAACTGTATTATTTATGGTAATTCAGCCTCTACATATCCTCAGATATATGGTACACTTAGTAATATAAACTATTGTAATGTTGAAAGCTGGAATGGTTCAGGCATTAGTATTTATGATACTATACCCGAATTTGTTGCACCTACCACTGCTGCTGGAAGTGCTTATGATGCTACTAATGCAGATTATTCTCTAAGTTCAACATCATACTTAATTGATAAAGGAACTAATAGTGTTAGTAATACTATTATGGGAAATTATGATGTTGATGGAAAATTTAGATTTGATAATTCAAGAGCAGATATTGGTGCTTATGAATATATTACTTCTACAGAAGTTTGTGGAACAATTACAACTAATACTATATGGAGTGGAAATATACTTATGAATTGTGATGTTACAGTGAATGATGGCGTTACATTAAATATAATGCCTGGCACCAAGGTTATTTCCACAGGCCACTATTTGTTAGATATAGACGGTTGTTTGCTGGCTCAAGGAACTTATGATAGTACTATTACTATTACAGCTTGGGATAAAACAGAAGGTTGGCAAGGAATATCGTTTAATAGTATTATTACAACAAATGATAGCTCAAAGGTAGAATATTGTAAAATTTCAAATAAAGTTTATAATGGAACAGGTGAAAATCACGGTGCTATATTTGTAATTAATGCAGATAAGATACTTATTAGAAATAATATAATTGCAAATAATAAAGGCGGATTTGGTGGCGGATTAAGTATTTATAATTCAGCGATTAGTGTAGTGGGTAATTTAATTGGTCATAATGAGGCTTCAAGTTATGGCGCAGGTATTAGACTTAGTAATGATAATTCAGTATTTGTAAATAACACAATAGTAAATAATAAAAATACCTCAGCACAGGATGGTGCAGGTGTATATATAAGTGAAACTTCAGCTCCTGAATTTAAGAATAATATAATATATTCAAATCAAGATGTTGCTGGAAATCATGATGCTGCTGATAATTTCTCTGTAACAGGATTAGATGTAACATATTCTTGTATAGAAGGTGATTATACAGGTACTGGGAATATCTCCAGTAATCCTAATTTCAAGAATCCATCAAATGTTGCAGGAAGAGATCAAGAAATATCAGATTTTAATTATATTTTAGAAGTTGGTTCACCAGCAATAGATGCAGGTGATGCAGTAACAGTAGGACTAAATCTTCCAAGTAGAGATTTAATTGGAAAGAATAGAAATTTTAGCTCTAGTATAGATATGGGAGCTTATGAAGATAAGGAAGCTATGTCCTTTGGATGTTCTACAAACACTGAGCATATAACTTCAAATATGCTTTGGGATGCTAATATTATTAATATAGATTGTGATGTTACTATAGATAGTGGTGTTATTGTTACAATATTACCGGGTACAAAAGTGATTTTTAATGGTCATAAAAAACTTAATGTATTAGGTGCAATAGTGGCAAAAGGAACATCAACAGATATTATTACATTTACTGTAAATCCAGACTCTATAAATATTGGATGGAATGGAATCTATATAAGTAACACCATTCATGGTTATTATCCTAGTGATTCGTGTATTTTTGATTATTGCAAATTTGAAAATACAAAAAGAACCTATTTAGATTATTACGATAATGGTGGTGCTTTAACTGTTTATCAACGAAAAGAGATTCGTATAACGAATAGTGTATTTGATAATAATGAAGCAACAGGATATGTTCATGGTTCAGCTTTTTCTCTTAAAGAAATTTATTATGGAGATAATATAAAAATCATAAATAATACAATTACAAATAATACTAACAATTATGAAATAATCGTTATTAGTTCATGTCGTAATGTTATTATTAAAAACAATAAGATATATAGAAATGATGGTCAATCTATTATTAGCATATATTCAACTTCAGGTTTATTTGAAAATAACATAATAAATAATAATGTATCGTATATTGGAGCATTGGCTGTAAGTGGATATTCTTGGGGAGGTAGTTTTAAAATTGTAAATAATATTATTGTAAATAATAGGGGAGTTCAAGTAGGAGGAGTAAGGTATTATGATTCTGATTATAGTTTTTATAATAATACTATTGTTAATAATTACTGTGAGAGTTCTTCAGGTTCAGGAGGTATTAAATTAATAGCTTCATCAGATCCTGAAATTAGGAATAATATTATTTATGGTAATATAAATTCTAGTGGCAAGAAAACGCAAATTGAATTATATAGCTATGGATCTGATCCTAAAATAAGGAATAATAATATTGAAAATGGATTAGACTCTATTGTTGGTACAGGTTCTGGTAATTTTTATTCTGGTGTTTACTCAGAAAATATAGATGCTATACCTGACTTTATTTCACCAACTCCAGCTGCTGATACAAGCTATGATGGAGGAACCGCTAATTGGGGTCTTAACCAAAGCTCTGTAATGATAAATCATGGTCGTTGCGATACTGCAGTAGATGCATATATGCCAGTAAAAGATTATCTTGGAAATACAAGGGTATATAATGGAAGAATTGATATTGGTGCTATTGAAAATCAGGAAGATATTGTAGCAGAATGTACAATAAGCTCTGATACAGAATGGGATGCTGATGTTGTAAAAGTAACTTGTGATATAACTATAAATGAAGGCGTAAAGTTGACTATTAAACCTGGGACAAAAGTTCTTTTTATGGGGCATTACGAAATTAGTGTACAGGGATGTATAAATGCCATTGGTACAGCTAATAATAGAATTGAATTTATTGTGAATGATACTACAGGATTTGCTGATTCTTCAATAACTGCTGGAGGATGGAATGGGTTGAATTTTGAAAATGTAAATCCTGTGCTTAACGATTCTTCTATTATTGATTATTGTAATTTATCTTTTGCTAAAACAGGAGTTAGTAATGGTAGTTACCAAGGAGGAGCAATGTATATTGATAATTCTCCTAAATTAAGAATATCTAATTCTATTATATCAAGAAATACTTCGTTCTCAGGTGGTGGTGGAATTTTTATTTCAAATTCTAATATAGTATTTGTTAATAATGTGATTTCAAATAATACATCAGGTTATGGTGGAAGTGGAATTGATATATATGATAGTGATATGATTATTAGTAATAATACTATTGTAAATAATAGATGTTGGAATTATGGATATGGAATTTGGATTAACTCATCTGCAGTGGAATTTATAAACTGTATTATATATGGAAATAGAAAACAATACTATTCTTATACACATTATCAGCTACAGATAGCAAATTCTAATCAAGCAAAAATTATAAATTGTAATATTGAAAATGGTGAAAATGGTGTAAGTGGTGAGGATAATATTGCTTTAGTTCAGAATGTATATAATTATGATCCAAAATTTATTGAGCCTAGTTCGCAGGCAGGTTCAGAGGTTAATATTAGTAGTGCCAACTGGGCATTACAAGCAAACTCTCCTTTACTTGATATTGGAGTAGATAATGGACTTTCATTATTGGATGCTGCAGGTAATCAACGTGTGGTTGCTAATAGTATAGATATAGGTGCATATGAGATTCAATTGTCAAGTTCCTTTATTGATATACAGCCTATTGAGCAAAGTGCTTGCCCCAATACTGATGTTAATTTCTTAACTCATACTATTGTAAATGCTCAATATCAATGGCAGAAAGATGGTGTTGATATAGCGGGAGAAAATACAAGCTTGTTACATTTACATGCACTCTCCGCTAGCGATACCGCATTTTATAATTGTATAGTTAGCAATCAGCATGGTTTTATTAGTACCGATACTGTCGAATTAGAATTACTAGCAGCACCAGTATTAACATTATCGCCTGTTTCAAAAGCGGTATGTATTAATGATACTGTTAGTTTTACAGCTAATGTAGATGGTAGTACGCCTATTACTTATAATTGGTTTAATTCAAATGGATTTCTTCAATCAGACATATATAGTGAAAACTCTTCTGGAGGAATAATTGGTGATGATAGTCTGGTGAATACTCCTAATGGCTATCCAACTCCTTTTGGTAATTATTATTGGTCTCAAAAACATCAATATTTATATACTGTTGCTGAATTATTAGACCTTGGATTAGTAGCTGGTAATATTACTTCTTTGGCTTTCTTTGTAGAGGATGTTAATAACTGCCCACCATTACAAGGCTTTGAAATAAAAATCGGAAGTACAATGGTAGCTAATTTATCAAGTACTTTTATTACAACATTATCTACTATTTATTCAAATTCGGCATATCAACCTACACAAGGATGGAATAGTTTTAATCTTTCCGCACCTTTTGTTTGGGATGGTGTATCAAGTATAGTAATAGAGGTACGTAGTCAAAATTCTAGTTGGATTAGTGGTGGAAATGCTGCTGTTCGTTATTCAAATACTAATTTTGTTTCTTGCACCTATAAATATGCTGATAATCATACTGTTAATGCAGCAACTACCGGTTCGTCTAATATGAAAAGAGCCAATATAAAAATTGATGGTCAAGGCATGGCTTCAAGCTCACTAACTACTTATAATATTGATACAGTTACTGCTATTAATGCAGCACAATATTATGTTATTGCTTCTAATCAATGTGGTATTGTACAAAGTTCGAATGCAATATTAACAGTACAACAAATGCCAGAACTAACTGCAATATCTGCCTCAGATAATATTTGTGAAGATGCATCTTATACTTATGTTACTACTGTTACAGGAACATCACCAATTACCTATAATTGGTATAAAGATGGAGATTCAATAATGGGGGCTAATACTTTGAGCTATAATATTACTAGTATTGATACTGATGATGATGGGAATTATATATGTAAGGCTACAAATATGTGTGGTACTGACTCTACAAATCAGTCGGTATTAATTGTAAATGAAAAGCCATCAATATCTACACAACCTTCCCCTCAAACTGTATGTGAAAATACTAGTGCAAGCTTTGTGGTGCAAGCTGATGGTATGGCTACCTTAAGTTATCAATGGTATAAAGGAGGTGCGCAAATTGGTGGTGCAACTAGTACAAATTATTTGATTTCTCAAGTTGCTTTAACTGACGATGCAGATTATTATTGTATAGTTACTAATAGTTGTGGTGTCGATCAAAGTAATTCTATTGGATTATCTGTTGATTCAAGTGTTGTTATAAATTCCCAAAGTAGTGATTCAGCCCGCTGCGAAAATGAAAGTATGAGTTTCAGTATTGATGCAAATGGTAGTGGCTCTATAGCATACCAGTGGTATTACGGTACAAACCCAATTTCGGGAGCCATATCAGATGAGTATATAATATCGAGTGTAAATATGGCAGATGCAGGTAATTATCATGTTCAAGCAAGTAATTTGTGTAATACATTATCTAGTACAGATAAATTATTAAATGTACACGCAAATCCTGTTGTTTCATTGGGTGATGATACTTCATTTTGTGATGGAGGAAGTGTTACGCTATCAGCAGGATATGGTATGCTAAGTATGTGGAGTAATGGTTCATATAATAATCAGATAAATGTTACCTCCACAGGTTCATACTTTGTTAACGTTACAGATCAGAATGGCTGTAGTGGCATTTCAGATACTATTAATGTGAGTGTTG
>JAOZPM010000143.1:0-5074 GCA_029932765.1 Bacteroidales bacterium
TTCAATAATAAACTCAGTTTATTTTCGTTTCTTTGCAATAGATAAAAACAATAAACTATAATGAGATATTACCACTGGCTTCTTTTACCCTTTATTATTCTATTTTCATATAAATCTGAAGCGCAGAAGAATATTCGCGATTCAAGTATTTTTATCCCTTCTCTCAGTGTTAATTACAGTATTAAGACTCCATTAAGTGGCATAATGTCCGATACTTATGGGTATAACCATAGTGTTGGCAGCGACTTTAATGCTAAACTTAAGAATAATATTAGCGTGGGAATAGGCTTCGAATATTTGTTTAGTGATAATGTAAAAAATACTGAAGATTATTTTAAAGCAATTCAATCTGAGGATGGTTATGTTATTGACGGTAATGGTCAGTATGCCGAAGTTTTTTTATATGAAAGAGGCTATAATATTCAAATATTTGCTTCTTATCAATTTGATGTAATGTCTCCAAATCCAAATAGTGGCCCTTATGTACAGTTTGGTGCTGGCTTTATGCAATATCATACTCGTATCGAAAATAAAGACTTATCGGCAAATGCAATTAATGATGATTACGCTAAGATGTATGACCGCCTACGTAATGGTTTTAGTACTACCCAGGTTTTGGGTTACCGATATATGGGAAATAGAAATCTTACAAACTTCTTTATTGCTATAGAAATTACTCAGGGATGGACTAATAATAGACGTAGTTATAATGCCGATTTGAGTGATAGCCAAATGGGGAAAAGTATGGATTTGCTTGTGGGTGTTAAGCTGGCTTGGATAATCCCGTTTTATGGTAGAGCACCAAAGGATTATTACTACTATTAGAAATTATAGAATAGTAAAATGAGAGTTTTATATAGTTTTTCTGTCAAAATTTATGCTTTATTCTTAAATATTGCTGCTTTATTTATACCAAAAGCCAAGCTGTGGGTAGAAGGTAGAAAATCTATTTTTGAAAGAATAAACTTACAAATAGAGCCTGGAAATATTATTTGGTTTCATGCAGCTTCTGTTGGCGAATTTGAACAAGCCAGGCCTCTTATCGAAGCGTTTAAGAAAGAGTATCCTAACAAAAAAATCTTAGTAACATTTTTTTCTCCTTCTGGTTATGAGCTTCGTAAAAATTATGAACTTGCTGATTATGTTTTCTATTTACCTATCGATACTAAAAAAAATGCCGCTAAATTTATTGACTTAATAAAGCCAGAGGCCGTTTTCTTTATCAAATATGAGTTTTGGTTTAATTACATCAACGAAATTTATAAACGCAATATTCCCTTATACCTTGTTTCGGGAATTTTTAGAGAAAAGCAGCATTTCTTTAAATGGTATGGTGGCTGGTTTGCCAAGCATCTGCCTATGTTTAAGCATATTTATGTGCAAGATAATGATTCGGCAAAACTATTGGGTTCGCTAAAGGCTCGTAATTTCAGTATTAGTGGCGATACTCGCTTCGATAGGGTATATCAAAATACACTTTCTGTTCAGCCTTACGATACTGTTGCACACTTTGTTGGCGATAGTAAAATACTGTTGGCAGGTAGCAGTTGGCCTCAAGATGAAGATTTATTAATAAGGTATCTTATCAATACGGAGCAAAATATTAAACTGATAATTGCCCCTCACGAGATTCATGAAAATCATCTTATTTCCATAGAAAAAAGTTTTAGGGATTTTAATCCTATCCGATGGTCGCAGCATCAAAGCAAGGATGATAATTTGCAAAACTCCCAAGCTCTAATTATCGATTCTGTGGGTAAACTTATGCACCTTTATCAATATGCCGATGTGGCCTATATTGGTGGAGGTTTTGGTGTGGGTATTCATAATATATTAGAGGCTGCTTGCTTTGGAAAACCCATCGCATTTGGGCCCAATTATCAAAAATTTAAAGAGGCTCGCAATCTTATTGAGCTTAAGGGAGCTTTTAGTATTAGTAACTATAGTGAACTAAAAGATGTTTTGGATAAGCTATTTATTGATAGTGAAATTCTAAAACAGAAATCAGATGTTTGTTTGAAATATATAAAAGATAATATTGGCGCTACAGAAATGATAATGAAGGAATATTCGTCACCAGAGTAGATTTATTATTATTGCCAAACATGAATTAACTAATAAGCATAAGATTTATGATAAAATAATGTGATTATTGGAGAATAGTGGAAGGTTTAAGCTCTGTCAATTATTTATCAATTTCACAAAACTATCAGGGCTCATTACACCGATTTCACTATTTTTAAAGTCTTTAGTATTTCTTGTAAGAATAACTTCTATTTCACCATAATCTACAGCAGCGAAATGCTGTAAAGCGTCTTCAAAATCTTTGAACTTAGAGTTTAGGGCATTTTCTATTACCAATTTGTTCATTTGTAAAACATTAGTAATTGTGAGCAATTGCTTTAATTTTTCAATAACTTTTCCGTGTTGTGCAGTACGTCGTAGCAAATAATATGTATTGCTTACAATAACTGGAGTAATAAAACCCTGTAGTTTTCCTTGCTCGCAAAGGCTTAGTATTATTGCCGAATCATCGGAAAAGGGTTTTCTGTCGAAAAAGAAATCCAATATTACATCTGTATCAATTAGTACCTTTTTCATTACATATATTTTTCGGAAAGACCTTTTGATAATTCCTCTTTATAATCGAAAGAATCGGGTGCTTTGAAACTTCCGCGTAATGAGTTTACTAAAGGAGAAATATTATTTGGAACTTTCTTTTCAGAAGTAATAGCCTTTAAATAGTTCTCAATAATATCTGATAAACTACGACCTTTTTCCTTGGCAAAAACTTTTGCTTTTTCTATAATACTTTGCTCTATGGTTAATGTCAACTTTGTATTCATAATTCAAATATATTTATATTACACGTGCAAAGATAGTAAAAAATACACGTATTGTCAAATTATGGAAATTGTAATTTCTATCCTGGTGGTTATTGGGACTTAATTTTCGAAGCCTTAAAAGCCGAACTAAAGATAAAAAACTGTGCAGTCCAGTAGGTAATCATTATTATTGGTCGTGAATATTCTATTGGAGCATGAAATTTGTTGAGGGCAATAAGGCTATCGCTAAACACAAAAAATATTGATCCAATAAAGGCGTATTTTGCAAAATCATTGAACTTACGCTGAGCAAAGGCTCTCCAAACCATTGTTAATATTACTATCACATAAAAGAAAACTGGAATTGCCATTTTTTCTAATGTTGGGAATAATATCCAATAGAGTATAGCTCCATAAATGAAAACTGGAACTGCACTCTTAAGATTTAATTGCTTTTCGCGTTTGGCAAATGCTATAATATAGTTGATATGAGCAATCAAGAAAGCCACCAATCCGAAGGCAAATAATTTTGGTGATGCTTCCAATAATAAATCTCCCATCACTGAGAATATCAATCCTATAAAAATGAATTTTTGATAATGCTCACGGGGCTTTATCATACTGATAAGCATAAATAGCGGTATAGGCTTAGCAATCATTCGCATGAGGTAATTATCGGTATAAAGCCCAATAAAGAATGTAATTATTGCTAATCCAGCTATTAGGAATCGTAGTTTTTCGTTCTGTTTCATTTTGGGTTAGTTATTTTAGAACCACATAAGTCACAATAGTAACATAGCTCACATAGAAAAAAGCTTATGTTTCTTATGCCCCTTATGTGTCTATGTGGTTTCTTTTCTTTTAATTCAATTTATCTCATAATTTAAAATAGTAACATAGCTCACATAGAAAAAAGCTTATGTTTCTTATGCCCCTTATGTGTCTATGTGGTTATTTTAATACAACCCAAAGATAAATAAAAAAAGTGGCATAGAATTCATTACAAATTCTCATACCACTTTTCTAGGTACTTAATAGAGAAAGGAGAAGGGTGAAGTAAACAACTTCTCTATTCTCCCTTCACCTTTTACTCTTAATGGTTACAGCCACATCCGCCACCTTTACCTTGTCCAGAGCCTTTACTATCACAACTATCATCTTCGCAACCACATTCGTGGTCATCACCTTCCGAAGAGCAGTTTCCTCCTCCTCCAGAGCCACAACCACATGAATGTTCAGGTGGATTTAGCTCATCGTAAGTTGCCTCGCGAATAGATTCTACCATGCCTTCAAAAAACAATGTCTTTCCAGCCAATGGATGATTAAAGTCTAAAACTACGATTTCACCTTTAAGCTCTTTAACGGTGCCGGTCATTTTGTTTCCTTGTCCATCTTGCATGGGAATCTGATTTCCTAAAATCAAAAGTCCTTCAGGAGTTTCACCATTATGAGCAAACATATCTGTATTGAGCTCTACAATTTTTGCCTCATTATATTCACCATAAGAAGCTCCACTTGGAACTATAAAAGAAAAATTATCATTCTTTGCTAGTCCCTCTAAGTTTTCTTCAAAAGCAGGAAGCAATTTCCCTATTCCAAAGATAAATTCCAAAGGTCTATCAGCATCAATTGTTTCTATTACTTCTCCCTCAGCATTATCAACTTTAAGTGAGTATGAAATTGCTGTATATTTATTTTTATCTATTATCATAATCTTCTGTTTTAATATTATTTCGCGCAAAAGTAAGTAAATAGGTAGTTGCAGAAGGTTAAATTTTTGAAATATTTATTAAAGGGTGGGTTGTGAGATATGTGTTTGTGTGTTTGTGTGTTGAAAAAGGTTGAAAAGTGTTGTAAGGAGTGGTAACCCTTCGGCTCCGCTCAGGATGACAGGGGTGGTAAAGGATGGTAAATTACTTATATACGGAGATACTGATTAACGAGATTAGAATAATGATTTAAGATTTGTCCACGAATACTATAAGGAGTTGTAAGGAAAAGTGTTGTAAATTACCGATTACCGATTACCGATTACCGATTACCGAAGACTGAAGACTGCCAACTGCCAACTGCCAACTGCCGACTGAAGACTGCCAACTGAGGACTGAAGA
This sequence comes from Bacteroidales bacterium, assembly GCA_029932765.1. Lineage (GTDB taxonomy): Bacteria > Bacteroidota > Bacteroidia > Bacteroidales > UBA1556 > UBA6267. The sequence continues at coordinate 4,937 of JAOZPM010000143.1, forward strand.
TTAATTAAAAATCCTAAATTTTCCCCAAGCTCGCTTAGCAAAGAAATATTTGAATGATGTGCTGATAACTCCAAGTCCATACGTGCTGCTTCTTTGGAAATTTATTGACGATGCCTCATCAAAATACTTTGTAGGGCA
>JAOZPM010000143.1:5174-6671 GCA_029932765.1 Bacteroidales bacterium
TGCTGCTTCTTTGGAAATTTATTGACGATGCCTCATCAAAATACTTTGTAGGGCAGGTGATTTCTGCAATTTCGTAATCGGCGAAGAAAACTTGTGCTAACATTTGATTATCGAAAATAAAATCGTTGGAATTTGCTTCGTAATTTATCCCCTGGAGCACCTCCTTTGAGAAAGCTCTAAAGCCAGTGTGATATTCTGATAGTTTTTGTCCCATCACAAGGTTTTGCCCAAAAGTAAGTAGTCTATTTGCTATGTATTTATAAATTGGCATTCCACCTTTGATTGCGCCTTTGCCTAATATTCTAGAGCCAAGCACCACGGGGTAAACTTCGTTAGCAATAAGGCTACACATGGCCTCAATAAGTTTTGGAGTATATTGATAATCAGGATGTAGCATTACTACTATATCTGCATCTAGCTCAAGGGCTTTATTATAACACGATTTTTGGTTGGCGCCATAGCCCATATTTTTATCATGCTTTATTATATGGCTAATACCAATACGATGTGCCTCGTCAATGGTGCGGTCGTCGCTGGAGTCGTCGGTAAGAATTACCTCATCAACTATGTCAAAAGGTATCTCGAGATAAGTTTTCTCCAGGGTTTTCTCTGCGTTATATGCTGGGAGAACTACTATTACCTTTTTGTTTTTAATCATAATTATCTAATTTTTTCGCAAGTATAGGTCATTATAGAATTATTGTCTTTAGTAAAAAGGCGTTAAAGGCAAGGGGTTATACTGAGCAAGTTCACCCTGAGCTTTTGCCGAACGGGAAGTGCTTTTGAAGTTTTGAAACCAAGAAGCCCCGACAGTATCGTCGGGATGACTGTTTCAAAACCGAATATAACGCAGCTTTTGACGCCTATTTGCAAAGACTAATCAATAAGTTCTTCTAAAGTACGGTAAGCCAAAAACACCAAATTACCCATTCCATGGTATAATGCATCTTCATCAATATCAAAAAGTGCATTATGAAGATTGGTAACATCCTTACCACGAGTTTTAGTTCCTAGGCGTAAGAATGTGCTTGGCACTTTTTGCCCATAATAAGCAAAATCTTCAGCAGTCATTCTCATTTCCAAATCTTCAACTCTTCGTTTACCAAGATATTCTCTTGAAAATTGCATGCAATTCTTAGTGAGTTGTTCGTCATTATCCACCACAGGAAAGCCATTCACTATTGTCACTTCGCATTTTGCTCCCATACTATCTGCCATAGTTTCAGCAAGCTTGGTGATTTTCTTTAAAGCCTCAGCACGCCATTCTTCATCAAATGTTCTAAGGATTCCTGCAAGATTTGCCTCATCAGGAATAATATTTACATGGCCATTGGCAATAAATCTTCCAAAAGAAACCACTGTTGGAATAGTTGGCTTAGCCATACGGCTAACGACTTGCTGAATTGCTACTACAATATGCGATGCAATAAGAACGGGGTCAATATTTAAATCTGGTGTGGCACCATGGCCTCCTTTTCCAATAATTTTTAGATAAAG
>JAOZPM010000040.1:0-22199 GCA_029932765.1 Bacteroidales bacterium
GTAATACCAAAACACGCCATATAAATCGTTTCTATTTCCCTATTACTGCGTTAAAAATTATTTCCATAGCTATACTTCGACAAGCTCAGCACAAGTGGCTATGCAAATAATTTTTGTCTTCTAATAGGAAAATATATTTCAATTTATTTATAACGTATTTTGATATCAAATTGGTATAAACTCCCCTTACCCAAAGTACAGAAACACAAAAGCTCTGTAAATAATTCTACTAAATATTATCATTCCTGAACGTTATGCAAAGAAAATGTTATTTCTTTATCACATTAAACTACCTTTGTAAAGAAAATTAAAAAAACTTTGCATAATGAAATCAAAAATATTAAATAAGTTACCACTAAAAGAAGATGTAGAAACAAAAAAAGTTCTGAAAAAATTAGTTTCAGCACATAAAGCATTAGCTGAATTGAAAGGAGTATCATCAAGTATTCCAAACAAGAATATTTTGATTAATACATTAGGAATTCAAGAAGCGAAAGATAGTTCTGCAATTGAAAATATAATTACAACTCACGATGATATTTATAAAACAGGACTAAATCTTGATGGATTTAAATCATTAGATGCAAAAGAAGTACAAAATTATATTTCAGCACTAAAAAAAGGTTTTTATTTAATCTCTAAGAATCAAATTCTGAGAAATAACGATATAATTGAAATACAATCGGAATTAGAAAAGAACAAAGCAGGATTTAGAAAAGTGCCAGGAACCGCACTTAAAAATGCAATAACTGGGAAAGTAGTTTATACCCCTCCACAGGATTTTGAAACTATTTCTGATTTAATGAGTAATTTTGAAACATTTATTAACGACGATAGTTTATCTGATTGCGATACTTTGACCAAAATGGCAATAATTCATTATCAATTTGAAAGCATTCATCCTTTTTATGATGGAAATGGAAGAACTGGGAGAATAATAAATGTATTATATCTTGTAATGAACGATTTATTAGATTTGCCAATATTATATTTAAGTCGATATATAATTGAAAATAAAGGATTGTATTATAAATTATTGCAAGACGTAAGAGACTTAGATAAATGGGAGGATTGGATTGTTTATATGCTTGAAGCAATAGAGCAAACATCAAAAGATACAATAATTCTAATTGGAAAAATAAAAGATCTAATTTTTGAATATAAGCACCTACTACAAGATAATTATAAATTTTATAGTCAAGACTTATTAAATAATTTGTTTAAACATCCTTATACGAAGATTGAATTTATTGAGAAAGATTTAGGTGTTTCACGAATTACGGCTTCAAAATATCTAAATAAATTAGCAAACGATGGACTTTTAAGAAAAGAAAAGTTAGGGACAGGAAATTATTATATAAACGAGCGATTGATGAAAATATTAACTCTAAAAGAATAATTGCTAAAAGATTGAATAAATTATAAATTGAAAAAGAATTAATTTATTTAAACCTTTGGCTTGCAGTATAATACATCCCGAATAGTTGTCGAGAGCAAAGCCAAACCATTAATAATTTAATAGTTGACTAGAAAAAACTAAGCACTGACTTAAGAAATTTATGCAATATGTTTTTCGGCATGATATGACGATCTAACCAAAGGGCCACTTTCTACAAAGAGGAATCCTTTTTCTAAGCCATATTCTTCGTAATACTTAAATTTATCGGGGTGTATAAAATCCAGAATTGGCAAATGCTTAGGTGTAGGCTGCAAATATTGCCCAATTGTCATCACCTGACAGCCCACAGCGCGCAAGTCGTTCATGGTTTCGATTACTTCCTGCTCTTGCTCTCCAATGCCTAGCATAATACCAGATTTACTACGAGCCTTTGATTCAGAAATATATTTAATCACAGCAAGGCTGGTTTCGTATTTAGCTTTTGTACGAGTTTGAGGAGTTAGCCTACGCACAGTTTCCATATTATGAGAAACCACCTCTGCCCCTGCATCAATCACCATTTGTATAAGCTCTGTTCTGCCATCAAAATCAGGAATTAGAGCCTCTATAGTTACATTATGATTCTTAGCTTTTATCGCCTTAATGGTTTCTGCCCAAACGCCTGCACCACCATCTTCAAGATCGTCTCTATCAACTGAGGTTAGCACACAATGCTTAATCTTCATTTTTGCCACAGAATCGGCAAGTCGCTGCGGCTCTTCCAAATCAACAGCAAGGGGTTTACCAGTTTTAGTATTACAAAAACCACAAGCTCTTGTACAAATATCGCCAAGAATCATAAATGTAGCAGTACCTGCATTCCAACATTCGCCCATATTTGGGCATTTGCCGCTTGTACAAATAGTATGAAGTTTGTTTTTGGCAACAATATCCTTTACATTAATATATGTCTTACCCGAAGGCATAGGACTCTTCATCCATTTGGGCTTACGCTGTATCTTATATTTTTCCATTTGTGCTGTTTTTAAACTTCTGGTCTTATTCTTATAAAAGCTCTAAATCAAAAATATTTATTAGCTCTTTTAATAAAAGCGTTTTAACTTCTTCAATATCAATCTTTCTACCCAATTCTTTCTCCAATGAGGTTGCGCCTTTATCGGTAAAACCACAGGGATTAATATATCCAAAATAATCTAAATCGGTATTTACATTAAAAGCAAAACCATGCATACTTACATAGTGAGATGTTCGAACTCCTATTGCAGAAATTTTTCTTGCCTTTCCCACAATTTTTGGGTCTATCCAAACGCCAGCAGCACCATCTAATAATTCACCTTTAATTCCATAATGCTTTAATGTACGGATAATCGCCTCTTCCAAGCTTTCAATATATTTTCTTACTCCCATACCCAAGGCCTCAATATCAAGAATTGGATATCCAACAATTTGCCCAGGACCATGATAAGTGATATCGCCACCACGATTGGTTTTAACAAAGCAAGCATTTTTAGCCTTTAGCTCAATGCCACTAAGGAGCAAATTTTGCTCTTCGCCACTATTGCCAAGGGTATATACATGAGGGTGCTCACAAAAAAGAATATTATATTTCACATCTTCATTTCCACTGGCATTAGCTTGGTTTTCAAGCTTTTCCTTAATGGTTTTATTGAATATCACCTCTTGATAATCCCAAGCTTCTTGATAATCAATCACTCCCAAATCCTTATATTCTACTCTTACCGACATATTAAACATTTAACAATATGAACGGCAAAGATAATTGTATTCCCCAATAAAAATGAAATTGAATAATGATTTTTTACCAACTTGATAACGAGAAATTACCAACGGCCTAAAGACAATTTTAAAAACCATTAAGCCCCTAAAAACAGAAAAGGATTAGCAATCAAAATGATTAGAAAACTTGAAAAAATATTACATACATTTGTAATAATTATCAATTATATAAAAGGTGCTACCGAGTTTCATATAGGTTTTCAGTAAAAAATATTTTATTTATATTTGATTCCTAATTTTATCAGTAAAAAGTAATCTGTAATTATCAGAAAACATTATTGTTACTGATTACTAATCCACTGAATACTGATTAAGTTTTTTAGACTAATTGATAAATATAAAATTTATAGAACCCACGACCTGTCCCGAATATCGGGAACAAATACAGTAGAACCATATAAAATACAGAACGATGAATGTAAAAAAATTATTATTTGATGCCATATTTATAATTATCTCATCTTTATTTCTAGTCATTCTAATATATTTTGATTTAACTGAGAAATATATTGGATTTGCTCTTATACCTATTCTTATTGCTTATCAACTTGGAAAATACTATGAACGAAAATTTAGAAAATAAAAAGGAAAGCACATTACAAAAATATAATCTGAATATTGGGGAAGGTGTTTCTTAAACATAGTATTGATTGAAAGCGTTTAATTTTATTTCAAAAATACTACATCCAGCGGCAAAAGATATCAATAATATTAATATCATAAGTTTTGATCAAATATTAAAGCAAAAAAACACTATTTTTGACCTATTAAAATAATATCACATAAATTATATGAATAAAGTTTTAATCATAGTTATACTTACTGCAATTATTGCTTTTACATACTCTTGCAAAAAAGAGACTGAAGAGCCTATGGATTTGGGCCTTGATTATTTTCCCACCGAAAAAGGCTTTTACCAAGTTTATAAGGTTGATTCAATAGTATACGATGATTACTTTAATACAATAGACACTTTCCATTTTTATGTAAAAATGGTAATTCAGGATAAATTTACTGACAATTCAAATAATGATGCTTATCGTTGGCGCAAATATTCGAAAATGGATAGTACATCTTGGAAGTTTTGTGATAATTATACCGTTACAAAAACTACGCAAAGTTTAGAAACTACTATACAGAATAAACGACTAATAAACCTTATTTTTCCTGTTGTAGCAGGCAAATCTTGGGATCTTAATGCTAAGAATACTGAGAATGAAGTAAGCTCCATTTATACGGATGTCGATTTTTCTGAAAGTCTTTTGGGAAATACTTATGATAATTGTGCAAAAGCAAACTATCAGGAAGAAGTAAACCTGATTCAAGAATTTGTAAACCACGAAACCTTTTCTAAAAACATTGGAATGATTCACCGACGCAGCATTCATAAAGAAATAAAGAACGATAAAACAAGAGGTTATGATGTTGAGTATATTATTTCAGAATATGGTAAAGAATAATCCTAAGTCTAAATTAATGGTTAAAAATATACTTATAGCCTTCTTTCTGTTCTTCCTTTTATCAACAAATATTGAAGTAATTGCCCAAGATTTTCCAGCGTGGTACCTAGTGAATTTTACCGATAAGGATAATTCTCCCTACGACCTAGGCACTCCTTCTGAGTTTATTTCTCAAAAAGCTATAAGTCGCCGTAGTGCACAAGGTATTGAATTTGACAGTACCGACTTGCCGGTAAATCCAAATTATATTGACAGTTTAGAGCAACTAAATTTATTGGTTTATCATACATCTAAATGGCTAAATGCTGCATTAGTAAAAGTTGATACAATAACACAGATTTCTGCCCTAAACTCAATTAGCATAATAGATTCCATTGCATATATGGCGCCTTTTATTGAGGGAAAATCCCAAACACAGACTAAGAGAGAATCATCGCCAAGCAAAGCTAATACTTCGCCTGAGGAAATAAAATTATCAAATTTTAATGCCACAAAAAATAGGATAGATATGATTGAGCTTGGCCCTCTATTAGATAATAATTATAATGGTAAAGGCATTCATATTGCAGTATTAGACAATGGTTTTATAAATGTGAATAAAATGGCAGCTTTCTCTCATCTTTTTGATAGAAAAGCCATAATAATGACAAGGAATTTTACAAATAATGGTTATCATATATATAACTCTGGAAGCCATGGCACAGCCGTATTATCAACTATGGCGGGCTTTGTATATGGCGAATTTGTAGGTAGTGCTATAGGAGCAAATTATTATTTATTCAAAACAGAGGATAATAGATACGAATACCCAATTGAAGAGGCAAACTGGCTTTTTGCTGCTGAAGTTGCCGATTCGGCAGGGGTTGATATTATAACTTCCTCCTTGGTATATTCTACCTTCGACGACCCTAGTCTTGACTATACTTTGGAGCAGCTTGATGGCAAAACATCCTTAGTTTCTAAAGCCGCTAGCTTGGCAATAAAAAAAGGAATTATTGTATTTAATTCTGCAGGAAATATGGGTGGTGGCGCATGGCAAAAGATAGCTTTCCCTGCTGATGTGGATGGCCTTTATAGTATTGGCGCAGTTGATAAAGATGAAAAATTAGCTAGCTTTAGCTCTACCGGATATAGTGCCGATGGTAGAATAAAGCCCGACTTTGTTGCAGAAGGAGAAGGAACTCCTATAATAGGTCCTAACGAAATGATTGTAAAAGCAAATGGAACATCATTTTCGAATCCTTTTATGGCAGGTGCTATGGCTACTTTTTTGCAAGCAAATCCCCAAATAAAACATTCCGATATTTATAGCTCAATTGTTGAATCATCAAGTAATTATTATTCTCCAGACTCGTTAATTGGATACGGTATTCCTAATTTTTATTTAGCAAGTGTATTGTTGAAAAACAAAACTACAATAGACGAAAGCAGCAAGGATTTATTTACAATACTTCCAAACCCTTTTCAAGATAAGCTTCATATACTATATACAAGTATCGATAGCCAACTTATTGATATTTATATCTATGATACTAAGGGCATTGTACTTTATAAGAATATAAATATCTTATGCCATAAAGGAAATAATTTAATAGAAATAGAATCTATTGATATTATGAGTGCAGGAACTTATATTCTACAAATAAGCAATAGTGAAGGGCTAATAAGCAAGAAAATTATTAAAGAAAGGTAATTTCTTATTTATTTACAGGCAAGAATATGCTTACACAATAGAATCTCAGTACATGACAAATTAACATCATTGATTTAATTCTACTTTAAATTACTAATATAACACTCTATAAAACATTATTTTAAACAATCTTACTTTCATTTTGTCTTGATACTTCGGTAAACTCAGCATAAACTCCAAACGAAACCAGCCTACCATCCCTATCGGGAGGAAATCCGGCAGGCAGGCAAAAAGTATTAGCATTCTATTTGCTTCATTCGGCAAAAGATAAGTTCCTTATCTTCTGCTCTCATTACAGCAAATAAACAAGAGCGAAAAAACTCCCACCCACGAATTTCAAAATAATTTATTTTCTAAAAAAGTAAGTGAATGAATGACCGTAGTTTATTTGTAATTTGGATATTTTTTTTAAATAATAACTCTTTAGCAAAAACATTCCTGTGTCATTAATTGCAGACGTAAACGCCTTTATTGAAAATAATAATATTTTGAAATTCCTAATCCTCGCATGCCCCGTTTTCGCTCATTCCCTCCCATTTCTGGAGTGTTTTTATAATTAACTCCAATGGGTCTAAGGCATGTTGTTTTTATATTTGTCTTCCAATTTTGTGTTTTGTAAATGGACTAATAAAAAAATGTCATGTATTTAGCAATAGAATTAAATTGCAAACAATTGAAATATAAAAATCCTAATCTCAATTACTCCTTCTTAGAAGCAATATTTGCATTATAATTATTAATAGCAACAAAGTAATCTGGATCTTCAAGCACATTCACCACACAAATTTTTTCTGCCTTTTTAATAAGTGCTGTACAATCTTTACTAAGATGTCTTAGGTGTATAGTTTTATTAGCCATATGATACTTCTGAGCAATCTTATTAATAGCTTCAATGGCCGATTGATCCATTATATGCGATTCGCTAAAGTCAATAATTACCTCTTTAGGGTCATTTTTAACATCAAACTTCTCCATAAATAATTTTGTGGAGGCAAAAAATAAAGGTCCATATATCTCGTAATGTTTAATACCATCATCATCGGTATGCTTGCGAGCTCTAATACGTAGAGCATTTTGCCAAGCAAATACCAAGGCCGAAACTATGATTCCTACAAATACAGCAACCGCTAAATCCTCAACCACAGTAATAAGGGTAACAATACCGATTACAAAAAGATCGGGAGTAGGAATTTTCCCAATAATTTTGAAAGTACTCCACGCAAAAGTTCCTATTACTACCATAAACATAACTCCCACAAGAGCTGCAATAGGAACCATTTCAATATATTCAGAGGTGAAGAGTATAAATATAAGCAGTGTTCCTCCCGCTACTATTCCCGATAAGCGACCTCTACCACCAGATTTTATATTAATAATACTTTGGCCAATCATAGCACAACCGCCCATTCCTCCAAACATTCCATTAACCATATTAGCTGTTCCTTGAGCAATACATTCCTTATTACCATTACCATGACTTTCGGTAAGTTCATCGATAAGGTTCATTGTCATTAACGATTCAATAAGCCCAATTGCCGAAAGGATTAATGCATAAGGAAGTATTATTTTTAAACTCTCCCATGTGAAAGGAATAATTGGAATAGCAAATGATGGCAGTCCGGCAGCCAAGCTACCATTACCATCAGCGCTTCCAGAGGCTACAAAACTACGTACTGTTTGAGTATCAATATCAAAGAAGATTACTACTCCTGTTACCAATAGAATAGCGATAAGTGTAGCAGGTATTTTCGTTGAAATTTTTGGAATAGTAACCATCAATATCATTGTAGCAACTACTAATCCTATCATCACATAAAGCGATGTTCCTTGCATCCATTCGCCATCTACTTTAAACATTCCCAATTGAGATAGCATAATTACAATTGCAAGACCATTTACAAAGCCCATCATTACAGGGTGTGGAATCATTCGTACATATTTACCTAGCTTAAAAACTCCAGCAAGAATCTGGAAAAGCCCAGTGAATAAAAGAGTAACAAAAAGGAACTGCAAGCCTATTTCGGGACCAGAATATCCTAGAGTTTCAGCATACTGACTACCTTCGGTAACAAGTCCTACCATAACAACAGCCATAGCACCTGTAGCGCCAGAAATCATTCCTGGGCGACCACCAATAATAGCTGTAATCAAAGCCATCATAAAAGCTCCGTAGAGACCAATGATTGGAGAAATACCAACAATAAAAGCAAAGGCTATTGCCTCTGGCACTAATGCTAAAGCAACTGTTAGCCCTGAAAAAATATCGTCCTTTACATTCATCTGAGTTTTTTCAACCCATTTGAATTTTTGCATGTTTAGTTTCATTATCTTATTTTCTATATTTTCTTACTGAAAAGTGTAATTTTTTGCGGCTGCAAATGTATACTTATTTGTTATTAATAAAATGTTTAAAATTCCTAAAATTAGGTTGTTATACAAAATAATAAACTTATTTTAATATTCATCTAATATTTGTAAAATTTTATATTTTACACTAAATTTAAAGTGCACTATTTAAATAATTAAGACATAGGTGTTAAATATCACTTTTAGTATTTCCCAATTAAATAATAGGAACAAAAGAAAATAAATTATAACTCCCTAATTTTGTTTGAGTTATAAGCACATTAAAAATTCAAATTTTGCAATAGAAAAAAATAGGTCTTCTAAAAAAAAAATTACGTGCTATAGAAAAAGCTTTACTTTTGACACCGTTATATTAATAACACTAGCCAAATAATTAACAAAACAATATTACAAAGAACTTTTTAATTATGATTACATTTGAAATTAACAAGATAGCAAACTAATATAATACATTAAGGTATAATATACTTTAAACAAGATTTTATAGACTCGTGAAAAATTAAATAAATACAAATATATATACTAAAAACAGAATTATGAATAAAATTTTTACCCTTTTTGCAGTCCTGCTAATCTCAGCAACTAGTTATGCTCAGTTTAGTTTGTATGGTGAATTCAGACCAAGAGTTGAATTTGACCACGGAAACAAGAGTCTTCAAACAGAGCAAGATCAGATGTTTAACCTTTTTACTTCTCAACGTACACGTTTGGGACTTGATTTTAAACAAGAGAAATGGAAAGTTGGTTTACAAATTCAGGATGTTAGAATATGGGGACGAACTGCTCAGTTAGCTCAAACAGATGGAGCAACGACAACTATTCATCAAGCATGGGCAGAGCTTATGCTGTCAGAGAAATTATCAGTAAAGGCAGGACGTATGGAACTTGCTTACGACGACCAGCGTATTTTGGGAGGTGTAAACTGGGCACAGCAGGCACGCTCGCACGACCTAGCTTTATTTAAGTATGAGGATGGGTTTAAGATTCATCTTGGAATTGCTGTTAATCAAGTACAGACTCGCAGTTTCAATTTCCCAAAAACTTATAAATCAATGCAATTCTTATGGTTCAATAAGAAATTCTCTGATGCATATACATTAAGTATATTGGCATTGAATAACGGAGTGGATGATGTGGTATTAAATAATGCTAATCCAGGTGCAATGACTACCTATTCACAAATTATAGGACAACGTTCTGTATTCAAAACTTCAGGTTTTGTTATTGGGTTCAATTTTTATTACCAAATGGGTAAGGATAAAGGAACATATACTGAGAATAAGGAGGATTTCCATAAAGGCTATTCAGCTATGAATATTGGCTTAGATATTTCATATAAGTTAAGTGATAATATAAAACTTGGCTTAGGTTATGAATACTTATCTGGTAATAGTCAAACCGATACTACTGCAGATTATGGTAAGAAAAACCATGCGTTTGCTCCACTTTACGGAACAAACCATAAATTCAATGGTTGGATGGATTACTTTTATGTAGGAAACCATGGAAACAGTGTAGGTCTTCAGGATATATATGCTAAGGTTGACTATTCAAAAAATAAGTTTATTGCAGGTGCAGCATTTCATTATTTTATGTCGGCAGCAGAAATTCTTGATCAAGAAACTACATTTAATACTGGTGATATTACAGCAATGTCATCGGGCTTAGGAATGGAATTAGACACATATGTAGGTTATAAGCACTCAAAGGGTGTTATTATAAAAGCTGGTGTATCTGGTATGTTTGATTCTGCAAGTTTAAGAATGTTGCAATCAGATTATAGTGTGAACCCAATTGCAAAGCCTGCAATGGGAGCTTCTAACTGGTCAGCATGGTTAATGCTAGTTGTTAAGCCTACATTTATTAATGGCAAATAAGATTTAAATCTAATTATTAGATACAATAATAATGAAATTAGGATTTTACTTTAACAAAATAGAAAGTAAGATTTTAATTTCTCATACTACACTAAAAAGAACAAGATATGAAGAATAATGTATTAAAGAAAATATCGATTGCAAGCATGGTTAATGCTAGTTGTTAAGCCTACATTTATTAATGGCAAATAAGATTTGAATCTACATTAAATATAATGAAATTGGAATTTTACTTTAATTAAAAAACAAGTAACATTCTAATTTTCATACCACACTAAAAAGAATAATATTATGAAGACTAATGTATTAAAGAAAATATCGATTGCAAGCTTTGTTATTGCTATTGCTTTTTTTGGATACATCGTTTATGCTTCAAAAATGCCATCTTATATGTCAAGTGATCCCAAGGCGTGTATTAATTGCCATGTGATGAATACTCAATACGCAACTTGGCAGCATAGTTCTCATGCAAGAGAAGCTGTATGCGTTGATTGTCACTTACCACGAGATGGATTTTTCAATAAATATAAAGCAAAAACGATTGATGGGTGGAACCATTCCAAGGCCTTTACCATGAATACTTATGATCATGCAATGAAAATAAGTGATGATGGAGCTAGGCGTGTTCAAGACAACTGTATCTCTTGTCATAAGAGTTTAGCATCTCAAATTTCAGCTAATGCAGCTCAGTATCATAATTATGATAGTCCTGAGGTGCAGAATGGAAGAAGATGTTGGGAATGTCATAAGTCAGTTCCACACGGAAAAGTTAGAGCAATAAATACCACACCTTATAATTTGGGAGTGAAAGAAGTAAAATAAATAGGGAAATAACTAATAAAACTTAATAAATTTCAAACATATGAAAATAAATTACAAACTGTTATTAATAGTCTCGATAGTGGCTATAGTAACTATGGGTTTTTTGGCAAGTAGCATCAACGAAAGAGAAGAAGAACGTGTTGAATTAAACAAAACGCCAGAAATTGCTCATGAAGACAGAGCAAAAAATGAATCTTGGGCAAGATATTATCCTCGCCAATACGGATCATGGATAAAAACAAAAGAGGGTGATGAATTAAAGGATATGTTGAAGGATAAGCCTCAACTTGCAATCCTATGGTCGGGATATGGTTTTGCTAAGGATTATAATGCTCCAAGAGGACATTATTATGCTGTGCAAGATAATAGAAACACATTAAGAACAGGAGCTCCTGTAGATTCAAAAACAGGGCCAATGCCAACAGCATGTTGGACTTGTAAATCACCTGATGTACCTCGTATGATTGAGGAAGATGGCGAACTAGAATTCTTTACTGGCAAATGGGCTAAATATGGACCTGAGATTGTAAATTCAATAGGTTGTTATAATTGTCATAACCCAAAAACTGCTGAGCTGGCAATGCACGTTCCGCATTTAAATCGTGCACTAAAAGCAGCAGGGCTACCAACTTTTGAAGAGTCGACTCATCAAGAGAAACGTAATTTAGTTTGTGCACAATGTCATGTTGAGTATTACTTCAAAAAGACAGAATGGACTGACGAAAATGGCGAGAAAAAAGTTGCCAAAGTAGTAACATTACCATGGAAATATGGTTTAACTGCTGAAGGCGCAGAGAAATATTATGACGAAGTTGGACATACTGATTTTGTAAATAAAATTTCTAAAGCTCCAATATTGAAAACTCAACATCCAGGATATGAGTTATACAAATCAGGTATTCATGGTCAAAAAGGCGTTTCTTGTGCCGATTGTCATATGCCTTATACTCAAGAAGGTTCAGTAAAATATTCTGACCACCAATTACAAAACCCATTAAACACAATGGATAGATCGTGTATGCCATGCCATCGCGAGAGTGAGGAAAAGTTGAAATCGATAGTCTACCGTAAGTATGAGCGTAAAGATCAACTTCATGAGCTAACAATGGATAACCTAGCTAAAGCTCACCTCGAAACTGCTAAAGCAATGGAAGCAGGTGCTACAGATGAGGAGCTAAAAAATATTAGAGACGATATTCGTAAAGGACAATGGAGATGGGATTATGCAGTTGCATCACATCCTGCATTCTTTCATGCACCAGAAGAAACTCTTCGCTTATTAGCTGTTGCAAATGACTATGCAATGAATGCTAGAGTGAAGTTAGTATCTGTTTTGGCAAAGCATGATGTAATGGATTTTTCGGCGCCAGATTTTTCCAATAAAGAAAATGCTCAAAAATTAGCAGGTGTTCCTTTGGAGAAACTAGTTGCAGCAAAATTAGAGTTTAAGAAAACTTTAGAAAAAGAATGGATTAAACAAGCTAAAGAAAGAGGACTAGTTTCTGAAAAAACTCTTAAAGGATCAGACTCTGAGTCTTCATATTTTAATAATTAGTAATCAAAATAATGCTTTAATCATATATTATACAATATGATAAGCTTATAAATATCTATAATAATAAAACTGATAGATGTTTTATTGAAAATGAAATCCCACCTGCATTGTAGGTGGGATTTTGTTACATTTGTACTCTGCAATTAACTTCTTAAAACAAGGAAATTGCTATACTTATACTAAGAAAAATTATATAATAAAGCGATGATAAACAAAATATTTTCCTCATATAGAACAATGTATATCCTATTGTTCATTCTAGCAGCTGCTGCTGCAATTGGTACATTTTTGGAAAACGATTATGGTAATAACTTTGCCCGAGAATATGTATACACAAGTTTATGGTATCAAATTATATTCTTGCTTTCGGCAATAAATATGGTTATTATTCTTGTGAAAGCTAAAGTTAAGCTTTTACGCCCAGGTCCAATATTTCACTTTGCAATAATAATAATCCTTATAGGAGCTTTTGTAACTCATAACTTTGGTATTGATGGACTTATGCATATTCGCCAAGGTGAACAATCAAATTCTGTAATTGTAGGAAACCAGCATATTGAAACCCCATTTTCCATTAAGCTTAACAAATTTGAACTTAAAAGATATCCTGGGAGTGAAGCGCCTTCTGAATTCAGTTCTGATGTTATTGTTTTTGAGAAAAATGGAGATAGCTTTAGAACTAATATATATATGAATAATACATTAACGTATAAAGGTTATAAATTTTTTCAGTCATCTTACGATACTGATGAGAAGGGAACAATACTATCGGTAAATAAAGACCCTGGAGTAGAGCTTACATATATAGGTTATGCTCTATTATTTTTAGGCCTTTTATTAACTGTATTTGACAGAAAATCTCGTTTAAGATTCTTAATTCGTAAGATTAAGAAAATGCCCATAGCTACAGTATTATTGCCATTGATGATAATGGGAGCAGCTCAAGAAAACTATGCTCAGAAAGCTGACTATAGTGAGTATATAGAAGCTTATATTATAGATCATCGTGATAATTCTAAAGAGCTTGCAGCCGACTTTGGAAGATTAATAGTGCAGGGTCCAACTGGAAGGATGAAACCATTAGACACGCAAAACAAAGAAGTTCTTAATAAACTTACTGGCAAAAGTACATGGAATGGAATGAATGCCAATCAGGTGATTTTAGGAATGTTCTCACGACCAAATATATGGAAGAATGTTAATATTATTAAAGTAAAAACACCTCGCTTGCGTAAGTTACTTGGTGTTCCTAGTACCCAAAAATATTTATCATTCGCAGATTTTTTTGAAGATGGAAAATATAGATTAACTAAAGAAACCAATGCAGCAAATCAATTAAACCCTTCGCGAAGAGGAACTTACGAGAGAGACCTTTTGCAAGTTGATGAGCTACTGAATGTGGCATTTATGTCGTATAGAGGTATGCTATTAAAGATATTCCCTAAGCCAAACGACGCCAAAGAAACATGGGTAGATATGCCTACTATGTTTATGAAATTGGATAACGAAAGTTTAACAAGGAATACTGAAACACTTTTGGATCTTATTTATAACAGAAAGTATACAGAAGCAATTCCTTTTATTAAAATAATCCAAGATTATCAAAATAAAGAGGGGAAAAATGTGATTCCAACTCAGAAAAAAGTAGAGGTGGAATTATGGTATAATGGTAGTGCTCTTTTTGTAAAACTATTTATTGCTTATTTATTATTGGGCTTTTTCCTATTAATATATAGCCTTATATCTATGTTCTATAATCGACTAGTAAATACTAAGGTAACTTTTGGCATTAATCTTATTGTCTTAATCTTATTTTTGGTACACGCATTTGGCATAGGTATAAGATGGTATATAGGTGGCTATGCCCCCATTAGCAATACGTATGAAACAATGGTTTACATTGCATTTTCATCAGTACTAGCTGGAGTTGTATTTTTCAGACGTTCGGCAATAGCTCTTGGCGCATCACTAATTATGGCTGGAACATTTATTTTTGCTGCTTGGTTGGGAGAAATAAATCCTCAAATAACTAGTCTGGTACCTGTACTTAAGTCATATTGGTTAAGCATTCATGTATCCGTTATTACTGCTAGTTATGGTTTCTTTGGAGTATCCGCCATATTAGGATTTATTACTCTTATTATTTTCATACTACGCTCCAAGAAACGAACTCATCTTGATTCTCATATTAAAAATATCACTTATATTAATGAAATAACCCTAATAATTGGTATCATTCTGCTTACAATTGGCAACTTCCTTGGTGCAATTTGGGCTAATGAATCTTGGGGAAGATATTGGGGATGGGATCCTAAAGAAACATGGACTTATATTGCTATCATTGTTTATACTTTGGTAATTCATTTACGACTTTTTAAAGGAATTTTCTCTTATTATCTTTTTGCATTATTTTCTTTAATTTCTTATTACACAATACTTATGACATACTTTGGAGTGAATTTCTATCTCTCAGGAATGCACTCTTATGCTACCGGAGATCCAGTTCCAATTCCAAATTGGGTATATCATAGTATTGCAATTATTACCACAATATCGATATTAGCTTACCAAAACAGAAAACTTAAAATTGAAGACTGAAATGAATAGAATAATCCTATTACTAATTGCACTTACTGTTGTATTATTTACCCAATGTACCGAAGTTGCAAATAATAAAACTGAGCAAGAAGTTGAGCCCAAGCAAGAGCAGGAAGCTTCTGAAAATATTAAGCCATTTTACCAAGGTGCAATAGTAGAAACTATTGACGCTGGTGGATATACTTATATGTTAATTCACGAAAACCTTGAAGGTCATAAGCATGAAGAAGGCCATGAGCATAAAGATTTCTGGGTTGCTGTGACGCAAACATCTGCAGAAATTGGTGATGAGGTAAGATTCCAAAAAGAAATGGTTGCCCATAACTTTTATAGCAAAACCTTAGATCGTACATTTGATGAAATTATGTTTGCTTCCAATTTGCAACATAAGGTGGAGTAATACCGAATAATCTATCAGCAAGTTTAAGAAATAAAAAAAAGAAAGGCGCCAATTGGCGCCTTTCTTACACAAACACTATTATTAACCATATTAGTAAATAACAAAAGTCTTTGTATGTATATCTCCGTTAGTAATAATCTTAATTATATAAACTCCAGGAACTCTATCTCCAAGATATACTTTTGTTGAAGAACCTTCAACATCCATCTTTTCTAATAGTAATCCTTGACTATTTCTAATCTCAAGTTTAAAGTTTATTACTTCCTCAGGTAATTCTAAATCGAAATTACCTCTATTCGGATTAGGGAATGTACTAATAATGAAATCGTCATTATTAACCACAGGCTTACTATCTTTAGAATCGTCTCCTGCATAGTCATCACCTGAAGGATTAATAAAGTCAACATAAACTAAGAAGTCCGCCGATGATTCACCAAGTCCACAAGTATTATAACCTGTTACAGAAATCATTGTATGACCTACATACCCATAGTTCCAATCAACAGTTCCAGTAGTACCCTGACCAGATATTACTCCACCATTGGTAATACTCCATAAATACTGATCTGCATGATTTCCACTTGCAAGATAATCTGTAAATTCAATATTACTTACCACTGTACTATGCCCTGTAATTATAGGTTGAGTAGGTAGTGGATTTACACTAAGATTATAACTTGCCATTGCAATAACTTTATTAAGTGAGCTAATAATTTCTAGAGTAATTACCCCATCATCAGCATCTAATAAAGTATAATCTAAAGTAGCTCCTGTCCCAATAAGTACAGAATTAATCTTCCATTTAAATGTAATACTTAAACTGCTTAAGTAGTCAAGTATCGCATTATTTAGATGAATCTCTGTTCCTTCGCAGAATGTTGCGCCACTTGCATGGGTTGTGCTTCCAACTTTAAGTACAATTGCTGGCAATTCAACCACATTTATATTATAAGTTGTAGAAGCTACCACAAAGTTAGAAATTGGATTAACAAGCTCAAGAGTTATAATACCATTATCATTTGTTGATAAAGTATGATTAAGAGCTGTGCCAGATCCTATTGATGTAATTGTTCCACTATTATTAACACTCCAATTATAGTTTAGATTTAAACTAGCATCTGAGTTAAAAGTGAAATCAACAATATTACCATTAGCAAAAGTAGAACCACTTGGTCGTTCTTCAGTATTGAAAGTAAGAACTATTTCTGGCTGCTCACAAATATCCATTGCAAATTCTGCAGAATCAATAATATGATTTAATACAGTACTATATGCTTCAAGAACAATTATGCCAGTATCTGCTAGATCTAATTGGTAGTTTATAGTACTACCAGAGCCAATATTGTAGAATGTATTAGAGTTCTTAATTTTCCAGCTATAAGTAATCTCACTATTAGCTATTGTAGATAAAGTAAGCGTCTCATTCTCTACGAATACTGCACCACTTTGGTGTGTAGTAGATCCTGTTTCAACTGTGAATGATGTATTTGCGATTGTATTTATACTGTAAGAAGCAGTAGCAACAACGTAATTAGTTGCAGGATTTACCAACTCTAAGGTAACATCTCCATTGTCGATACTAGATAGAGTGTGATTTAATGTGGCTCCAGTTCCCATTGAAGTATTATTCATACTCCAATTATAATTTAGGTTTAAACTAGCATCAGAGTTAAAACTATAATCAACAATATTTCCTTCTGTAAAATACGATCCACTAGGTCGCTCTTCATTATTGTAGTTAAGAACAATAGTTGGAATTTCGCAAGCGTTGATCATATATTCAGTAGTTGCTAATAAGTTATTATATAGCGAGCTTTTGACTTCAAGAATAATCTTACCAGTATTATCAATGGTCATCAAATGATTTACAGAACTCCCACTACCAATTGTAAAAGCAGTATCTGTATTCTCAAATTTCCACTCATAAATTAAGTTTAAATTAGAAGTTGTGCTAAGATTAATATTATTTCCTTCGCAGAATGTTGCACCACTAGGGTGATCCATCCCATTATATGAAACAGTAATATCAGCAGGATTTTCATCCAATATTCTAACGTATTGATAATTTACATTGAATAATCCATTAGAATTACCTTTAATACCTTGGAATTTGATTCTTACATCCTGGTTTTGATAAGTACTTAAATCAATCATTACCATTGATGAACTACCAAAATCAGTAGCATTTACATCCATTGCCCAAAGAGTACTCCATGTAGTACCACAATCAGAGGATATTAATACTTCAGCCTTTTCAGCACTTGTAATATGACCTTCGCCAAGACTGTTGCTTACAGTATATCCAAAGAATAGGTAACTTGTATTATTATCTATTTCTAGTTTAGGAGAAATGGCATAAGCAGTATCACCTTGGTCTAAGTTATTAGCATTAAATCCATTCCAAGATGAATAATTCATATTTGCATTATCATCATAATTCCAATAATATGCTTCGTTGAAATGAGTACCACTTTGTGCAGTATAAGGCACAGGATAAACAGTTTGTGTAGTAATACTATATCCAATTGTATTATTTGATATTTCGGCATCATTATCAACCGTTACAGTTGCTGTCATATTCAATAAGCCTGGAGTTTGAGTATCTACAGTGCCATTAAGGCTTACTGCTACACTTTGATTAGGTTGTACTGTACCAATATAAGTCCCAGTAATTGCACCCGTTGCTTTTCCAGTATAACTAATGCTTACGTTAATGGTATCAACATCTGTTTGACCAGTATTTTTAACTACTACCATTAGGTCCTTAGCGGTATTACCACAAGTTACATAACGATCGGCATAGTTATAATAAGAGTTATTAGGATTATAATTTGCTAATACAAAATCTTCAGTTTCAGTAACTATTCCTAGCACTTCAACATCAGTTGTATAAATCATAACACTTTGGATGCGCATGGTGTATGTTCCATTATTTCCATTTACAAATTCAAAAGCAAATTGAACATTCTGACCATTATAAGCAGCTAAAGAAAAATCTGCATAATCACTAAATGAACCTCCAAGGTTATTTGAATTTGTGATAGAACCTATTGAACTATATGTTGCTCCACAGTCATTAGAAACTAGAATATTTACTGAATCATCCATTCCAAATGTTCCTGACGTTTTACTATAGTATAAACTTAACATACTACCTGGCGCTATATCTTCTATCTTAGGACTATAAGCCATAGATTTACGATTAAGAGGTAGTTGATTTGTATTTATACTCCATGAGTTATTATATGTATAATCATCAAACTTCCAGTCTTGATATGAGTTATTACTTGCAATATAATTATTAGCTTGCATAGGGTATATAGTAAAGCTATTACTCATGTTACCAAACGGTTCGCTATTAATAAATACTCTTGATTCAATACTATATGTATCAGCATTTTGAGAATCGAAACTTCCAATATTGAAAGTGTCTGTTTCATTGCCTTCTAGCATACCATTGAAAACATAGTTAAGAGTATCAAAATACAATCCTGTATTATAACTTCTAAGCAAAGCATTAACGTTGAAGTTAGTAACATCTACATTAGAGTTATTAGTAATTACAATAAAAACATCTTCATTTGCTTTTCCACATATTTCGTCTTCAAAATATAGGTTGTTTATAATTACAGAAGGAGTAGGTGCAGGTGCAAGTTTTATTTCATCAAACATAACTTCAAACATACCAATTGTACTATGTTTTTCAACCCAAAGTCGTAGTGATACTTGATCGCCTATATAATTAGCTAAATCATAAGTAAATAACGTATCTCCATTTGTTGATGGGCTATAGTTAGTTGAATTAAATGTAGCAATTGTAGTATAACTTACTCCACAATCGTTAGAAATTTGTACCTGCATTAGGTCATTAGTTCTAAATTCATTGGTAATAATACTAGCATTTTGATCTAAACTATTGACAGAAAATCTAATATTAAGTTCATCATTTGCTTGAATTAAACCAATTTTTGCAGATTGAATATAGGCAGTATCACCTTCTTCCATATTAGGTGTGTAGAATCGCCCATTACTATTATACCAGCCATTATTATTCGACTCGCTAACAAATCTATCCCAATATTGCGACCAATTAGTACAATTATAATAATATGGCATTGTAAGGGTAGAATATGTTGTAATAGTTTGCACCCCTGAAGCATCATTATAGATATTAAGATCATCAATTAGTTCAGTCGTTGCCGAAGCTCTATATTGATTTGGAATATCTGTATCCAAACCAGAAATATAAACAGTATCAGCACTACCTGCTGCAATAAATCCAGTAGTAGTATTATAAAATAATGTGTCCTGATCAACAGCAAAACTTAGTTCTACAGGTACATTATCCAATGAGCCGCTACCATAGTTTTTAACAACTATCATCGCTTCCTCATTATCATTACCACATATATTGCTATTCCAGTCTCTATTAGGGAATGAGAGTGATTGCACACCAGCATCTCCTGAGTTTACTACTTGGAAATCTTCAATATATATCTTGTTATATCCCACAGAATTTTTCTTTCTAAACTCTATTTTAGCAAAAACAGATAAGCCTTGATAAGCGGTAAGATCTATATTTGGCACATATTGCCACTGGTTTGTATTTACCGTATTATTATGGTTTAGGTTATAAACCTCATCCCATGTAGTACCACAATCACTTGATATGAATACTTTTATTGTATCTCCATCACGTAGGTAATTTCCTGCGGCAGTTTGTATAAGATATTTAAATGCTAAATAAGTCCCTGCTGTAATCTCTCCAAATTTTGGTGATTTTAACTCTGCATAATCATTATAATAAATATTGTAACTATATACATTAGACCAATTATAAGTCATATTATACATAGACCATCCTTCGTTATAAGGATTATTATTAAAACTCTCTAAATAAGGAAGTTCCTTTTGATTATAGATAGTATACTGACTACTTGTAGAATTATTATTTATATTGTTATCATCGGCAGCCTCTGTATAAGCAATTGCATTATATGTACCTTGGTCTAATATACTAAAGGCCGTATCAATTGTTATATTTAAGCTCGACTGCCAAGCAAATATTGTATCTATATATTGAGTATGCTTATATTCAGAGCCATCTTCGGTATGGAATTCTAGAATTAATGGAACATCATAAGCTTCGAATCTGCTATTATTTGCCAAATCAACAGTGAAAACAGCAGAATCGTTGCCACACCATGTGTTAACATTAGTATATAAATTTGAAACAGCTACATCAACTGTAGGTTTGCCCACAAATATATTATCTAATTCTAAACGTAAAGTTTTGGTAGTATCACCTCCTGGTCCATTTATTAACTCAAATCTAATTACAATATCTTGATTAGCATAAGCACTTAAATCAAAGCCCTCAAAATTTTGATAATAATGAATTTTGTTATTTAAGGTGGAATCTATTGTAGCTATTTTTGTATATGTTCCATAAATATCATTTGATATATATATATTTATTGAATCATTATATCCCATTGAATTACCCCAATTATTGTTGTCGTTATATGACGATATATTATACTGGAAGTGTAATTCTGCATCATCATTAAGCTCACCTATCCTAAAATAAGTAGTAATATAGGCAGTATCTCCTCTAGGTATATAATTTGACATTAGATAGTTACTATATATATTAATATCACTACTAATCCATTGATAGCTTGTAAAGTTATTGCTAATATCCAATGTTAATGGCGTGGCAGGATCTATATACATATTTCTACTATATACATCATTATTGTCATTACTGTCAATAATTGGAATTACAGTGGCAATCACTTCATAATTACCCGATTGTGTGGCATCAATAGTCCCTACATCTACCCATTTATATTCACCCACCTCTATTTCTTCAGTATAGGTATAAGTATAAACAGTGTCAATTGTACCGTACACTCTTACTATAATATCGGTATTAGACTGAGCCCTGTTACCATTATTATGAATTTGTACTTTAATTGGATATTGATAAGATCCACAGTTACTTACACTAGGGAAACTAATATTTGTAGTCCTAAAGTCGTAATAATAAGGATCAACTCTGACCTCTGATATTTGGAGCCTTGTGGTAGAATATGTAGAGCTTCCTTTTATTATTCTAAATTGAACCTGTATTCTTTTTCCATCATATGCTGCCAAATCAATGGGTATATTATAACCATAATAGCCATTATATAAGGTATCTACAGTTGTATAAGGCTGTCCTTGTTC
>JAOZPM010000041.1:0-22188 GCA_029932765.1 Bacteroidales bacterium
CGATGAAGAAATGGACGAGCAAACTGCAATTGGAAAAATTCTTTTTATAAAATAATAAACCAATTAAAGGAAAAAAGTGAACTCCTGACAACAGCTATTGAGATATCTAAGCCGAAAACTAATACCGATTGCTATCAGGGCTGAAGACTATAACTAATACTACCCTCTTTTAAGAATTTCAATGGTTTTCATGGGATTATCAGAGCCAAATACTGCGCTACCTGCAACAAGAACATCAGCACCTGCAGCAACTAATTTACCAATATTATGAGTACCCACACCGCCATCAACTTCGATAAGAGCTTTTGAATTTTTCTGAATTATTAGGTCTTTCATAGCACCAAGTTTAGCATAGGTATTCTCAATAAATTTTTGTCCACCATAACCAGGGTTTACACTCATTAGCAATACCACATCAAGGTCAGCAATAATATCCTCTAGGTTATTTACCGAAGTATGAGGGTTAAGAACCACTCCTGCTTGCATCCCTAACTCTTTAATGGCGTGTACACTTCTATGCAAATGTCGCACAGCCTCGTAATGCACAGTAATAATATCGGCACCATTTTTCTTAAACTCATCAAAATACCTATCCGGATCCTCAATCATAAGATGCACATCCATAGGCTTTTTCGCAATTTTAGATATTGCTTTCATTATTGGAAAACCAAAGGAGATATTAGGAACAAACATTCCGTCCATCACATCAATATGAAACCAATCGGCTTGTGAATTATTAATCATTTCTACATCGCGACCAAGATTCAGAAAATCTGCCGACAACATTGATGGTGCTATTAAATGTGACATTTTATATTGCTTTATTGTTAGACCACAAAGATATTATTATTTACTAATGTTTAATTGTAAATGTTTAATTATTAATTGTTATTGTTGAACAGATATAATTCCATGCTCATCTTCATTTCCTTGATATTTTTCTTTCTTCATTTATCATCTTAAGAATATCAACGAATTGCACCTACCAGTCGGATTTCCTCCCATAGGGATGGCAGGCGGGCTAATTTGCACGAATTATAATTTTGCTATCCCTTATTACTCTCCTCTATCCAAAATCGCCATCCACAATACCACTCATCGGGGTGTTTATCAGGTGGGCAGCTAATTACTTCAGTTTTAATTCGTGAGTCTATGGTTTGAGCAAAGGTTGTATATTCAATAATCCCTCCCGATTTGCACGGATAATCATCAAGGCCTTTACGCTTTCGGGCAGATTGCACACGACATTCGTTCATATAAAACTCTATGCTAGTTTCGGTTTCATTGGCAAAGCTCTGGGTATTCACAGTACCATAAAGGCGCATTTCCATAGCACGTTTTAATCCTTTTATTCCTGGGAACTCCTCCATCTCTAGCATCCGTTTTATGCGCAAAGCTTCATAAGGAGAAAATTCACCCCAAGCAGCATCATTACAATCTTTGGCAGGAAACATACCTTCGGAAAATTCTACTGCTTGAAACCACACACCATCATTTGCAAGCCAATTTACCGCAACAGCTTCACGTAGTGCATCAATTTTCTCTTCGGGCATTTTTAGTAATACTTTTGGCAAACCATCTTCAAGTTCAAAATCTAATACTTTTGACAATCTTTTCATCTGTAGAGCAGAACTCTTTTGCCATGCCTGATCCATTATTTCTGACGCTCGCTCCAAACCAAACTTATCTCTAACCTGAGCATACCACATTGCATAATGCACCATAGTGCGCTGCATAAATTCCAGACTTAAAGCAAGCTTTTCCTTTTTATTTAAATTCTTTTCATCCATATCTTTTCACTTGATTAATAAAACTATAAATATTGTTTTATAATTTCGATTACAAATTTATAAATTAAACCCAAATAAATTATTTTATCTTTGCCTAAATATTATAAAACTTTATTGGATGAAACAAATACTACTTGCATTTAGCATAATTTTATTATTATTAATAGGAAACAGCGTTTATTCGCAAGATACAATAAGCACTAATTACAAAAATACAATCCGTTGGAATATAACACCAATGGCAGTTGTTGGGCCAAAAAGCTTAGTGTTAGGATACGAAAGAATGGTAAATGAGTGGCAATCATTTTCTGTAAATATTGGATACTTAGAAATGGCTCCTTTCACTAATGAAGAGGGAGAGGTTATTCAAATATTTGATGAAAATAATAAAGGAGGCTTTGATTTTAGTGCTGATTACCGCTTTTATTTCAAAAATAGAAATAAATTTGCAGCTCCAGACGGCTTATATTGGGGCCCTTATACTGGGTATTATGGTTTATGGAGCGATGCTGAAATGAAAATTATTGATAAAAATGTAATTAAGAATACTGCAAATGTAAACTCAAGTTTTCATATGATTAGTGCAGGTGTACAATTAGGTTATCAGTTTGTATTGAAAGAAAGATTCACCATTGATTTAATACTAATGGGGCCTTCACTTACTTATTATAATATAAATGCAGAACTGGATTTTGATTTAGCGGTTGACCCTAACGACCCAATTTACAAAGAGATATACGACAAAATACTAGCCACAAGCCCCAAATTAGCAGCTTTTGTCGAAAATAGAGAGTTTAGCACAACTGGACGCGTTAAGTTTTTTTCCTATGGATTTAGATACGGAATTCAGTTGGGATATAGATTTTAGTAGATTTATTATTTATTTAAATATATAGAGCTATCTACTATAAATAGCTTTTAATTAGTCGTAATTTATGGGTGTATTTATTGGTATCTATATTAAATATCCCCTGATGGTCTATTGCATCAATTCGAACTTTTCCTGAGGCGTGTAGTATTTTATTATCACCCAGCAGAATACCCACATGTGTAATATTCTCATCATCATTATCAAAAAAAGCAAGATCTCCAATTAGAGCATCGGTGATAAAACTAATAATATCTCCTTGTTTGGCTTGCATTGAGGCATCTCTTGGTAGTTTAATTCCACTAAGTTTATAAACTGTTTGTGTAAGTCCTGAGCAATCGACCCCAAAAGGAGTTTTGCCTCCCCAAAGGTATGGAGCGTTTAAGTATACCATGGAATTCTCAATAATTAATTTACGACTAGCTTGTATATCCGAAGGAACGGCATTCCCTTCAAATTGATATTCCATGCCAGCAAGTGTTATCTTATTATCCATTAGATTAGGCAAGCTACTTCCTATTGCCAATGGAATCATCTGCTTTGAATTTTCTGGAACTACTACTTGCAATAAATCTGATGTATAAAAGAGTGGATTAGCATTAATCCTATCCTTTTCTTCATCATCAATTATAGTGAATTGCTTTGGATCTACCCAACCTTCGTATCTATCATAGTTTACACGAATATAAGCCCAGTTGGAGCTTTGCTCTAGAACTTCCAATACCTCACCAAAAAGCATCTGACTTACCATCTCTGACCTATCGTCTGAGGCTGCCCTGATGGGCATAATTCCTACTGTACAAATTGCAAATGCCATAATTATTTATTTATATATTGCAAAAATAGACAATTTAATAATTAGTCTTTGCAAGAAAACACAAAAATAGATAGTTTTCGGGCAGACACTAATTAGAATAATAAGTAGATCGATCATAATATGAAAGCTCCATTTCATCATAGGAATCCCATACTTGCTTTGTTGTTTTCTTACCAGTATACCAATCTACCCAAAACCATTTATCATCAATCATTGCAGCCAAATAAAATCGACCACTACTATTGCTAGTTACCCTTTTATAATCTTGATATAGAAATACAACATCTCTATGAGCATCATCAGAGCGACCCCAATCCCAAAGATAAACACCCCATAAGCCATTATTAGCAACCATTGTATAAGGTGCATTCCACGAATAAGCCACTATACTATCAAACTGCGGAGGAATTAATATATGTATAGTATCTCCATAATCTTGATATAGTCCCCATTTTTGCGAAGCTGTAACCCTTGCTTTAAACATACCATCACCATTAGTTTCATCTAAAGCTATTGTGTCGGCTCTTAATTTCCGCAGCCTTTGCTTATCTACACTAGAATACCCCTCGGTAATAATCTCAATTTTATATTCACCATCTAAAATATAACGAAAGGTACGGCCTTCTTTTTTAAAGCTATAATAGCTTGAATACCATTCTCCATCAACATCATATATTTCTGAATCCACAAATTTTATACTATCCCATTCCACGTCAAATTTCACAATATAATCAGAGTTCATATACACCATTCCTTGCTTACCAACACTATACAATATCGTTATACCTTCATTATAATTTACAAAATCGCTACTAACCGCTATAGAATCATAAATTGGCTCTATCAAATAATTTCGTGAATCTAATGAATAAAGCCCTATTCCTTTTTTTGTTCCAATTTCAATATAAGCACCTATTTTTTCAATCTTAGTATAATTACATTCCAAAACAAATTCAAACTCAGAGTTATACAACCCATAATACTTTTTACGCTGAACTATATAAAAGGAATAGTAATCTTCATAATACTTTATTGATTCATATTTAATTGGAATTTTTAGGTCAAAATCATAATCTACCACACCTACTTTTCGTCCTTTTTTCACTAAATATACTCCATAAAAGGAATTACCATTGTCAATAATTGTAGCCTTATATTTGTCCATAATAACGGCACTATCGGTTTGTGAAAAGGTTTTTTTGTTGAATAACAAAAATAAAAGCACAATAATAATTGTATAAAAAAAAGAAAACTTCATATGTATAGGTATGTATTAAAAAATAAAATTTATGTTCCCAAAAATAACAAAATAAAACAATTATAAAACTCAATATGTTTTTATTATTTTTGCAAGAATCAATTAAAGTAATAAACCTATGAATAAAGGTATTTTATATCTACTCCCAAATACAATAAGTGATGGCGAATGGCAGAATGTAATTCCAAAAGGAGTACAAGAGGAATCACTACCACTACGACATTTTATAGTAGAAAACCTGCGTACAGCACGTCGTTTTCTTCGCAAGATTGGATATACTGCCAACTTTGACGAGGATGTTACCTTTTTTGAACTTAACAAACATACTTTAGAAAAAGATATACCAAGTTTTTTAGAGCCCTTAAATAATGGTCACGACATTGCAATCATCAGCGAATCAGGCCTCCCCTGCGTTGCCGACCCTGGCAATGTGGTTGTTGAAATGGCACAAACCTTAAATATTGAAGTTAAGCCTTTGGTTGGTCCTTCATCAATTTTCCTATCGCTAATGGCATCAGGTTTTAATGGTCAGAATTTTGCTTTTATAGGGTATTTGCCAATAGATAATTCACAGAGAATTAAAGCTATTAAAAACTTAGAAACTAGGATTTATAAAGAAAATCAAACCCAAATATTTATTGAAGCTCCTTATAGAAATCAAAAACTATTTGAGTTTATGCTGCAGCATTGCAAGCCTAGCACAAAGCTATGTATTGCAAAAGAAGTAAGTGCCCATAACGAATACATAAAAACCAAGACTATTGCACAGTGGAAAAAGCAAAAAGTGGATATTCAAAAACAAAATACAATTTTCTTACTTTATAAATAAGCTATATGAATAAAAGTGATGCATATAATATAATGGGCTTATCTTTTGATGCATCAAAGAATGAGGTAAAACACAAATACCGTGAGCTAGCAAAAAAATATCACCCTGACATTAATAATAATAAGGATTCTATTTCTAAATTTATTGAAGTTAGCGAAGCATACGAATTTCTTAGCAACAATCGCAAAAAAGCTAGCCATTTTAATAAAGAAAACAAAAACAATACAAAAAGAACACAAAATTATAGACCCTATAATTACGAAGATCAAAAGAATCGTTTTGAAAGAGCCAATGATATTTTTAATAAAGAATTCTCAAAACAAAGCAATGAATTATATGAACGACTATTTTATAAATATAGAAACTCTAATCAAAGAAAAATTGCAATAATATTTTCTGTATTAGGTTTAATAGTCAGCGCATTATTCACATACGACACATTAAGCTCACATATTGATATTCCAATTAGCATTAATACAAATACTGAAAACAGCATAAATATTTATCAAAAAATGGATGGTGATATTATTGCCAATTATAAGGGGACAGAATATATAATTACCGATAAGGAATATTACCTAATTAAGAAATATAATCACATAAGTACTGTCCAAAAAATTGCATTTATTAGGAAAACTAGACTATTCAAAAATGGAGTTGCTTTAAAAATAGTAAACCCTGAAAATGAACAGCAATATATTTGCAAAACAAATAACGCCAATATAAATCAATGGCTACTCTTGATTATTATATTAATGGCATTCCCTTCTTTAAGTTTTATATGGGAAAAGCCAACTTTTAATTTTGTTTTTTTTGCCATTAACTATAACTTATATGGATTTCCTACTTCCTTATTCTTAATAATACTATATGCAACCCCAATTATTGGATAGCAAAATTCAAATACAAAATAGTTTACCTTTGCCGCAAATAAAACAAGCAATGAAAAAAAGCATTTACTTATTTATAATCGTATCTATCATTATAAGTTTCTCTTGTAAAAAAGAAGCATCTACCTTTAATATACAAGGTAAGGTTGTAAATAAGCAAACTCAAGAAAACCTGGGAGGTGTTACTATATATTTAGATGCCAAAAAAATTGAAAACGGAGTTTATAATTCTAGCTTTGTGAATATAGAGAGCACTGTTAGTAATGGTGACGGATCATTTTTAATTGAACACGAAGAAGCTACTATTTCAGAATATAGATTTAGGATTTCAGAATCTGGATATTTCCCAATAGAAGAGCTAGTACCTACTGATGTTATACAATCAAACGATGGATACAACAACACATTTGAGCTAATTCAGAAATCGTGGATAGAGTTAGATGTAAAAAACACAATGCCACAAGGTACTGACGACAAGATTACATATAGATTTTCAAATGTAGAAGTTAAAGGAAAAGATTGCTGCAATAATATTACTATAACAGGAATAGGATATGATTACGAAGCTCATCATAAATGCAGCGTTAGAAGCCTAGCTTGGATCAAAATACAATGGACTGTTACCAAATCAGGGAATCAATCACTTCATAATGATTCTGTCTATACTGAAGTAGGAAATACAGTTAACTATACTATTAATTACTAAATATGCAAAAAATACTATTAGTAGCATTAGGAGGAGCAATTGGAAGTTCATTTAGATATCTATTATCTTTATTTCTGATGTTCGAAGAGCATATATTTATTTGGAAAACATTCGCTGTAAATATAATTGGATCTCTATTAATTGGTTTTTTTATTGGTTTTTTTACTAACAATAACTGGAGTGAAAATTTATCAATATTTTTAATCATTGGTATTCTAGGTGGTTTTACTACATTTTCCAGCTTCGCTTTAGATGCAGTTAACTTATTTAAGATAGGTGAGTTAAAGACTGCTTTAATATATATATTAGCAACAAATATTTTAGGTATCATATCTGTATTTATAGGATTTTACCTTTACAAACAGTTGTTTACAAATATTATATAGTTAGATTAATATTAATTACAAAAGCTATAGTTTTTTATTATATCTTTGTCACAAATAATTAATAAGAAGTATATAGTGTAATTTATTAGCGTTAGAAATGAAAAAACACATAAATGTTTTTATAGAAGGTAAGCTTGAAAGAGCTGATTTCAACTTTTACTCTCAAACAGGAGCATATAAATATAATATTGACGCTGTTTATAAGAATGGTGACACACGTCATATTGACTTAGAGTTAGAGGGCGAAAATAATGATCTTGACGACTATGTTAATTTTCTTAGAACTGGTCCATTAAACAAACACATTGAACTATTTAGAGTTGAAGAAGCCAAAATGGTAGGAATCAGAGGTTTCAAATCTTATAAAGTTCATGAAGAAGAACTTACCTTTACTGACAGAGTTAAGAAGTTTTTCAAAAAATAATTCAACGACACTATATTTAGCTAAAATCTTATTGTTATCATCTATCATTAACACCGAAAAAAAATACTACACCCCTTCTTTTCGATAATTAATAACTATTTAATTATAAATAGGTCTTTGGATTTGTTTTATTTCTATATTTGCATAGAACTTTATTTTGTTCATACTTAGTTCAAATATATAATATTTTCATAACCATTTTTTTTATAATTATGAATTCACAAAACAAAGAATTAATATGTTTATATAAGGTAGACGAAACACTTAATAATAATGAAAATAGTGTTGAAGCTACTTTACAAGAGATAATAGAATTAATACCTTCTGGATGGAGATATTCTAAAGACTGTGAGGTTAAATTAGAATGGAATAACTTAATAATCCAAACTGAAGGTTATAAAAATTCTATCCTTAAAATGGTGTCAGATATTGAACTTGATAATAATAAAGAAGGAACAATAACTGTAGTATACACCAAACAAATCAGAGAAGAAAAAGGTGTATTTATAAGTGGTGAGCACCAACTTTTAAAGTCCATTACTAGTAAGATAAACTCATACTTAACTTACCATGCACTTCAAAAAACTATTTCGCAGCTTCAAGTTAGTAATAACACAAAAATAGAACGCGATAATAATAAAGACGAGGTTGCTAATTGGTTAAAACATCAAGATCTTAGTGACGATGAAATTGATGAATTACTTAAGGTAAAAATCGATTTCAAGAAAGGCGAAACAATTTTTAAGCAAGGAGCTATTGCTTCATATATTATTCTTTTGAGCAGTGGATTATCAAAGAACTATGTTGAAGGTAATTTTGACAAAGGTTTTAATTTTAAGATAATAAAGCCAATGTCTTTTATTGGTTTATCTTCTGTTTATGGTAAAAATATATATGCTTTTTCGGGAAG
The DNA here is from genome assembly GCA_029932765.1 of Bacteroidales bacterium. Lineage (GTDB taxonomy): Bacteria > Bacteroidota > Bacteroidia > Bacteroidales > UBA1556 > UBA6267. Next base: position 8,879 of record JAOZPM010000041.1, read on the forward strand.
TGCACTAACAAAGTGTACTGCTTATTTAATTGATATTCACACATTTAAAAGCGTAGCTAGTAATAATCCTGCATTTACAAAAAGGCTTTTAAATTGGTATTGTGATACAACTCAAGGGCATCTAGCTCGCATGTCGTCAATTGCCAACAAACAAGCATTGGGTCGCTTAGCAGAAACTATTATTTATCTTTCTGAAGATATTTTTAATGGAGATATTATTACTACAAATGTATCGCGTAAGGATATTGCAGAATTAGCAGCTATGAGTACCGAAAGTGCTGTAAGATTTCTTTCGGATCTTAAGAAGGATAAGATTATTGAGATTACAACTAGCTCAATAAAGATATTAAAGAAAAATGTATTGACGTTACTAAGCAATAATTAGAGCTTTAATACTATACTAATAATACAATTATAGCACGGTTATTACCGTGTTGTTTTATTTACAAGAATAATTATGGCAACATTTCTTTTTAACGAAATAATATTTGGCCCAGTAAAATCACGCCGGTTAGGTGTTAGCTTAGGAGTGAATTTATTACCTGAAGATTATAAGTTTTGTACATACGACTGTTTATACTGCGAATGTGGATGGACATTAGACTCAAATAAGAAGATAACACTTCATACTAGAGAAGAAATCAAAGCCACTTTAGACCAAAAGCTTCAAGAAATGCTAGGTGCAAATGAAGCTCCTGATAATATTACTTTTGCCGGCAATGGCGAGCCTACAATCCACCCTGCTTTTGCCGAAATAATTGATGATACAATTGAACTTAGAGATAAATACTTTCCTAAAGCATTAATATCTGTTCTTAGTAATGCAACACAAATTCATAAGCAATCCGTAATTAGCGCTCTTAATAAAGTAGATCAAAATATTCTTAAACTCGACAGCGCAATAGACTCTACTTATAAATTATTAAATCAGCCAAAAACACCTATAAGTGTTGCTAAACTTGTAGAAAGATTAAAAGTATTTAATGGAAATCTTACTATTCAAACCATGTTTATCAAAGGTGAATATAAAGGTGAGAAATTTGATAATACTACAGATTATGAGGTTGGAAAATGGTTAGAATTATTACAAGAAATAAAACCTAAAGAAGTAATGATTTACCCTATTGCAAGAGATACACCTTTGGAGGGATTAAAGAAAATTTCGGAAGAAAAATTAGATTCCATAGGAGCAAAAGTTCGCTTATTGGGAATAGAGGTAAAAATATATTCATAATGGAAGAGGTACAACAAAATAGAGATGAACTTATAGCCGCATTAGAAGCTAAAATGCCTTTTGGTAAATATCAAGGGAGAAAGCTCTTAGATTTACCAGAGCCATATTTAGTTTGGTTCAATCAAAAAGGATTTCCTAAGGGGAAACTTGGTAGGCAGCTACAGCTTATGTATGAAATTAAGCTTAATGGATTAGAAGATATGTTTAGGCGATAAGTTAATAACACCAAAGTATTATGCAAAGTGAGCAAATAGTATATACTAATGAATTAAATACTGAACTAAATTTTAGCTTCAGCAGGAGTAGTGGCCCTGGTGGGCAGAGTGTAAATAAAGTAAATACTAAGGTTGAGTTGCGGTTTAACATTTCATTATCCAATATTTTGAGCCAAGAAGAAAAATATACTTTATTTGCAAAATTACCAAACCAGATAAATAACGAAAAAGAGTTTATTGTAATTTCTCAGGCCACACGTTCGCAATTACAAAATAAAGAAGATTCAATATTAAAGTTTTACGAAGCAATAAATACGGCACTAAAACCTGTTAAAAAACGAAAGCCCGTTAAAGTTTCTAAATCTGCGAAGGAAAAACGACTAAAGGATAAAAAAGTAATCTCTCAAAAGAAGCTACGAAGAAATACTAAGGATGATATATAATGAAAAAAGCCACGAAAACAAATTTCGTGGCTTTTTAATTCTATATAGAAATGGGGATAATTACATAGTTCCCATTTTCACAAGCATATCAGCAAGGCGATTAGAATAACCAGCCTCATTATCGTACCAAGAAACAATTTTCACAATATTTCCATTTACCATAGTTAGGTCTGCATCAAATATTGAAGAGTGAGTATTGCCAACAACATCAATAGAAACTATTGGATCAGTACAATATTCTAAAACACCTTTCATTGGACCTTCAGCAGCAGCTTTCATAGCAGCATTGATTTGCTCAACAGTAGGAGTTTTTTCCAAATCACAAGTTAAATCTACAACAGATCCATCAGGAGTAGGAACTCTCATTGCAAGACCATCGAGCTTACCAGCTAATTCAGGAATAACAAGACCGATAGCCTTAGCCGCACCTGTAGAAGTAGGAATAATTGAAACCGCAGCAGATCGAGCACGACGCAAGTCTTTATGTGGTGAATCCAATATTATTTGGTCATTGGTATAAGAGTGGATAGTATTCATTAATCCTGTCTTAATACCAAAGTTGTCATGTAAAACCTTAGCAACAGGCGAAAGACAATTTGTAGTACAACTAGCATTAGAAACTAAAATATGATCAGCTTTAAGATCATCATCATTAACTCCCATTACAATAGTAGAATCCACATCGTTAGCAGCAGCAGAAGGCACACTTAAAAGAACCTTTTTAGCACCAGCCTCTATATGCAACATCATTTGCTCACGCTTACGGAATATACCTGTACATTCAGCTACAATATCAACACCTAAATCTCCCCAAGGAAGATCACCAGGATTACGCTCTGAATAAACACGGATTTTCTTTCCATTAATTACTAAATACTCTCCATCTACAGTTACGGTTCCATCAAATTTACCATGTACTGAATCATACTTTAATAAGTGTGCTAATGTTTTTGTATCTGTTAAGTCATTGAAAGCAACAACTTCTACATTTTCTTTCTTTAATAATGCACGGAAAGTAATTCTTCCAATTCTTCCGAAGCCATTAATAGCTACTTTTACTTTTGTCATACTAATTAATATTTATTATTGTTATTAATATCATTGTAATAATATCCGGCAAAAGTAAGAATTATTTATTGGAAATTAGTAAATAACTAATAGTTTTTTTTAATAAATCTTTGTATAAATTAATGATCTATTTATCACTTCCTATTTAGATTTCTCTTCCCATTTTTCTATGGCTTTCACGGCTTGCTTTCTGCCATATTCGATTAATTCTTCGGCTCTATAGTAGTCAAATAGCCCTCCCGATTCATGTGAAATAGATATAAGAATATCAGCAGGCATAAGTTCTAATGATAATTGTGTAATTCGTCTATGCATCATATTTAAGGACTCATCGATAAGCTTTAGATACGACCAATGAGCTCTGTCATTAGCTTCGCTCTTAGAGTCATCACGCCATTTATTAATTATACTTTTGACAATAGAAAATGACATATTTATGGATTCATCATTTTTCTTTATATATTTACTGTCAGCTATATATTCAAATTCGGCTGATAAATCTACAGCTACCAATATATCACCATTAGTTCGTTCTACTCTATTTACAGGTATAGGGTTTACGATGCCTCCGTCTACTAATAGTTTGCCATCAAGTTCGAAAGGAGTAATTACCGTTGGATAAGCAACGCTAGCCCTAATAGCATTAAAGAGGGATCCTTTATCAAAAACAACCTCCTGTTTTGAATTAATATCAGCAGCAATAATTTTTGTACTAATAGGTAAATCTGATATTCTCCATTCTCCTACAATTGTCCTAAGCTCGTCAAAAACTCTATCCATTTTCACAAAGCCAAGGTTCATGGTAAAATCCATTAATCTATACACCTCTGCTTTTGAGAGTTGCAATGCCCATTGTTTAAATTCCGAAAGTTTTCCTGCGGAATATATTCCGGCAATCAATGCACCCATAGATGTGCCTGCAACAGAGGTGATTTGGAAACCTCTTTTTTCTAATTCTTCAATAACTCCAATATGAGCAAGTCCCCTTGCGCCACCTGCTGATAAAACTAACGCAACTTTTTTTGTCATAATATCTTCGTTAAATATTAAATAATAGCTCTACAATAGTTCATCTATCTTTTCAAGCAAAGTTTCCCAAAGGTATTTCTTCTTTTCCTCTTTGCAGCCTGCTACCATTTCTTTTTCTTTGTTATTATCAAAATAATCGAGAATGGCATCGGCAATTTTTACAGGATCTACATCTACTACATAACCAGCAATACCATCAGGCACAATCTCTGGAAGACCACCGACCTTAGTTACCAGCATAGGTTTTTCAAAATGATATGCTATTTGTGTAACTCCACTTTGAGTAGCAGTTTTATATGGCTGAACAACCATATCGCAGGCATTAAAATAGTCACCTACTTTGCTATCAGGAATAAAATCTGTTGCCAATACTAATTGGTCTTCTATTTTTAATTCTGAAATCAAATCCAGATATTTTTGTTCATTGGAATAATATTCGCCAGCAACAATAAGCTTTATTTCACTATTACGAATTCGCTCATCAGCCATTGCCTTAAACAAAAGGTCAAGTCCTTTATAATCTCTAATAAACCCAAAGAATAGGATATAAGGAGTTTTTGCATCTAGTTGCAAGTTTTTTCGTGCTTGCAACTTATTCTCTGGTATTCCAAAATTATCGTAAACAGGGTGAGGTGTAAATATTTTGGGTTTATTTTTATCAAAAGTATTTAAATCGTCAAGTACAGATTGCGACATAGAAATAAAACCATCCACAGCACCAACAAAATATTTGGCAAGCAAATGATCTCCAATACGTTTTTCGTGAGGAATAATGTTGTCAATAATACTTATTACTTTAGTCTTTGTACCACGTTTGGCAATGCGAGCAACGGTTCCTAAGCTAGGCCCCATAAAAGGTAACCAAAACTTTATTATTAGTAAATCAGGATTAATTTTACGAATTTGATTTCCTACAGCAAACCACGACAGTGGATTTACTGAGTTAAGCTTCACTTCTATATCCAAATCAGCAGGAGCAGCTTCTTCAGAATACTGAGTTGTACCTGGAAAAAGAAAATTAGGATATTGTAAACTAAAGGTAATAATTTTCACTGTATAACCTTGTTGCATATATGCACGAGCAATACGCTCGTTATAATTTGCCAAGCCACCACGCAATGGATAAGCACTACCCAATATTACTACGCTTTTTTCGGATTTACTCATCTAAACCTACTGATTTTTCAATTACATATTCATTTCTTATGGATGAGTTTCTTGCTATTAATTCTCCCAAGAAACCAGAAACAAACAGCGTTGTACCCATCATCATCGCCAATAGTGCCACAAAGAAGATTGGTCTATCCGTCATATGAAATTGATCCATGGCAAATTTTGCAATAGTGAGGTAAATGAATATTCCAAAACCTATTATAAACAGGAATGTTCCCATCGTTCCAAATAGGTGCATTGGGCGCTTTCCAAATTTTGAGATAAAAGTGATAGAAAGTAGATCCAAAAAACCATTAATAAAACGCTCAAGTCCAAATTTGGAGTACCCATAAGGGCGTTTGCGGTGTTCTACAACTTTCTCACCTATTTTAGTGAAGCCAGCCCATTTTGCCATAGCAGGAATATATCTGTGCATTTCACCATAAACTTCCACTGTTTTTATTACATCCTTGCGGTATGATTTCAAACCACAATTCATATCATGAAGACCAGTTTTAGTCATTCTACGAGTCGCAGCATTATATAATTTTGTTGGTATTGTTTTCGAAAGTGGATCATGACGCTTCTTTTTCCATCCAGAAACAAGATCAAAACCATCTTCAACTATCATACGGTATAACTCTGGTATTTCGTCGGGGCTATCCTGTAGGTCAGCATCCATAGTAATAATTACATCACCTTGGGCTGCATCAAAAGCTCTATTCAAAGCTGCAGATTTGCCATAGTTCCTTCTAAACTTAATTCCTTTTATGGCGGGATTCTCTTTTGATAAATCATCAATTATTTGCCACGATTTATCAGTACTCCCATCATCAACGTATATAACCTCATAAGTTAGGTTATTTTCCGTCATCACTTTCACTATCCATGAAGTTAATTCTGGTAGTGATTCTTCCTCGTTAAAGGTGGCTATTACAACCGATATTTGCATAATATATTATTCGAAAGTTGTTATTTCTTTTTTTGTAAAAAACGACACTATTAAAGCAAGAAGAAGTCCTGTAAAGAATGTTGCAAAAACAGTAGAAACAGTCATAAACTCTGGTGTCATAAACATAGCCTGCATTTCTATTGCTGCTTCTATTTGCTCCTCAGCCATATTCTGCTTATACAATTCTTCAGCTGCCATCTCTTTAATATTCTCTATCATCCCAGGATCTAATACTGCAAATAATAAGTAAGCATAAATTGTTGATATAATTGAATATATTACTGTCATCGAAAGTTGGAACTTAAAAGACTCACCATAAGTAATTTCACCCCCCATTACATTTTCTCTATACTTTACTGTATACATATAAAACATAAACCCTACAATGGCTAATACAATATAACCCAATTTATTTCTTAACTGTAAATCAGGTATAATAGCCCATAAAACCAATGAAAGCATAACAGCAACTAGTCCGACATACAAACCTGGCTGCATTGCCAATTTAAAAGTACTATGATCTTTTTCCATAATAAAAGTATTTTGTTTTAAATAACACAGCAAAGATATGAAAATATAAGACAAAAAAGAATTGGAATTCGGGTGATCTAAGATAATTATACTTTTATAGACTACTAAATTTTTCTAATTCAAGAATAAATTATGAAGATTAGCAATGGTTTCCAATATCATATCACTAGATGAATTCTTAATTTCATAATCAGAAATTTCTATAACTTTCTTTTGAGGCCATTGATTTTTCATTCTACTAATAACTTGTTCTCTTGTGGCTTTATCACGCTTTAATACTCTTTCTATCCGTTCTTCATCTGTGGCAGATACACAAATAGTTTTATTCACAAAAGCCTGAAAACCTGCCTCAAATAGTATTGCGGCCTCTAATATTACATACTTATAGCCTTCGTTCTCTTTATCTATTGCCCACTTATCAAATTCATTCAATAATTCAGGATGAATAATTCCATTTAATTTTTGCAGCTCTACTACATCATTAAATACAATATTAGCAAGAGCGGCTTTATTTACATCTTTATTATCATAAAAAACCTCTTCGCCCCACTCCTCCTTCAACATTTGTTTTACATTATTTGAAATAAGAATCTTCTTTGCCTCATCATCTCCGTAAAAAATTGGACCATTAAGCTTAGCAAAAATCTTTGCAACAGTTGTTTTTCCACTACCTATTCCTCCTGTAAGCCCTATTCTTAGCATCTTTATTTTTTATCTATAATTATATATTCCACACTCTCGTTGCTTAATCTAATATTATCAGCATTCATTGGGATACTAGATATATCTATTAATAGCTTCTTTTTATGCAGAACATCTAAGCTATCAATTCTAACAGTCAGATTAAAAACGGTATCACTAAGTTTTTTATAATCAGGTAGAGGCATTGAACAAAGAATATCTACTTTTTGAGGAAATAATTTTGCCCTAAGATTTGGTATATTAGTTAATAGTTTCACCTTTCTCTTAAAAGTAAATTCTGAATATTTTGCAACCTCTTGCACAACATTAACCTCCTTGATATTATAATTTATATCTTTTTCTGCCTTTAGTGAAACTAATCCACTATAATCGCCATTAACATTGTCTTTTTCAAGCATACTTGTGTATACATATTTTAATTTCCTAATATCTGTTGATGGCCCAGTAGCTTTTACATAAGCTGGTGTAATTTGTGGCTCACCATAATTAATATACCCATCAGAATAATTCATATTGGCATTAAAGCGAATAGGTACTTCTCGTGTAATAAGACTATCAAAAACAAAATAAATTGAATCTGGTACAAAATCCTTACCTACATCATCTACTTGTAATTGATTTACAATATTATATCTAAATGATTTTGTAGCAATAGAAGCAACATACCTACCGTATTTTGATTTGCGAAATTCAATATTATTCAGATCAATATTTACATAAATATTTTTGGAAAGAGCAACAGAAGCTAATTCAAAACCTTGTGATTTTACATCTACAGAAATTTCTTCAGCAGGCTTATTTACTAAAACCAAGCCTGGAGGAAAATTTGAATATTGAACAGGAAACTCCACCCTTTCTGTATAATTATCACTCATAGTCATTATCAGCCAAATAAAAGATGCTATAACAATGCTTATCGTATATACTTTTATATCTATTGTAGAAATAGCCTTCTTTAGCAGACCTATAATTATTGAGAGTTTATCCATCATAAAGCAAAAGTAATACTAAATCCATTGTAATTAAAAAATAATGTACATTTGCACCCAACTGTTAATGAACAAACAGATAGCACATACATATTAAGTATCATAAAAACACATTTAACCACTCAATGACCTTACTAAAAATAAAGTCAATGGGAAATATACAACACATTTATGAGTTATAGAATTTTATTATTAGCAAAGCAAGTTCCTGATACAAGGAATGTTGGTAAAGATGCCATGAAATCAGATGGTACTGTAAACCGAGTTGCGCTTCCTGCTATTTTCAATCCAGAAGATTTAAATGCATTGGAGTTTGCTCTAAGGGTAAAAGACCAACGCAAAGATGCAGAGGTTATTATTATCACAATGGGACCTCCACGAGCTGCAGATATTATAAGAGAAGGGATGTATAGAGGCGCTGACAAAGGTGTACTTATTACCGACAGAAAGTTTGCCGGTTCTGACACATTAGCTACTTCGTATGCTATTTCGTTAGCAGTAAAAAAACTTGCTCCTTTTGATATGGTTGTAGCAGGCCGACAAGCTATTGATGGCGATACTGCTCAAGTAGGACCACAAGTAGCCGAGAAGCTAAACATCCCTCAGATTACATATGCTGAAGAATTTTTAGGATTTATGAAAAACAAAATTCAGGTAAAGCGCCGACTAGAAAGAGGTGTTGAGATATTAGAAGCGGAAGGTCCTGTATTAATAACAGTACACTCTAGTGCTGCCGATTGTAGGGTTAGAAATGCAAAACGAGTAATGAAATATAAATATGCACGTACTGAAATAGAACTTCAGGAAGCTGCTGAAGATTATATCGAAATGCTTGAAAGTCGACCATATTTACAAATAAAACAATGGTCGGTTACAGATTTAAAAGCTGATGTTTCTTTATTAGGATTGAGTGGATCGCCTACTAAAGTAAAGAAAATAGAGAATGTTGTTTTTACTCATAAAGATAGTACTACCCTTTCGTCTAGCGATGCTGACATCAACAAATTAGTTAAATCATTAATCAGCAGCCACGTTATAGGCTAGCATAAATTTTAAAATCGATGAGTAAAAATATATTCGTTTATTGCGAAATTACCGAAGAAGGCCATGTTGCTGACGTTAGTCTTGAGCTATGCTCAAAGGGAAATAAACTCGCAAAAGAACTAGGAGTAGATATAAATGCAATTGCAATTGGTGATAAGTTAGATAATATTGCTGATGAAGTTTCTGCATTTGGAGTTAGCAAGTTATATCTGGCAGAAGACAAAAAACTATTTCCATACCTAAATATGCCTCATAGCAATATTGTAAGTAAAATATTGCAAGAACAAAAAGCAGATATTGTTCTATTTGGAGCAACATCTATTGGTCGCGACTTGGCGCCAAGAGTAGCTTCCACACTAAAATGTGGACTTACTGCCGACTGTACATCTTTAGAAATTGGTGATCATTATGTAAAGAAAACTGATACTACTTATAAGAACTTACTATATCAAATTAGGCCCGCATTTGGAGGCAATATTATAGCCACAATAATAAATCCTGATATGCATCCTCAAATGGCAACTGTACGTGAAGGCGTTATGAAATTAGAGCCATTAAAGAAGAAAGTAAAGCCTGAGATAATAAAAATAGACGTAAATAAATATGTGTCAAAATCAGATTTTGCCATTAGCATAATTGACCGTAAAATAGAAGCACAGAAAGTAAATATAAAAGGTGCTCAAATTATTGTTGCTGGAGGTTACGGAGTTGGCTCTAAAGAAAATTTCAGCTTATTAAAACAACTTGCTGACCTATTGGGCGGAGAAGTTGGAGCTTCAAGAGCGGCAGTAGATTCAGGATTTGTTGATCACGAACGCCAAATTGGACAAACAGGAGTTACTGTAAGACCAAAATTATATATCGCATGTGGAATTTCCGGAGCAGTACAACATACTGCAGGAATGGATCAATCAGCACAAATAATTTCAATTAATAATGATGCTGAAGCACCTATCTCTAAAATTGCTGATTATAATATCGTAGGGACAATTAATGAAGTTATTCCTAAAATGATTAAGTATTATCGTCAGAATTCTAAATAATGACAATAATAAAACACATATTTGATTTTTAAAATAAGAACAACAATGGCAAATTATTATAATAATAACGAACATTTACAATTCCACCTCGACCATCCTATGATGAAAAAGATTGTGGAATTAAAAGAAAATAATTTCATTGATAAAGACAATTTTGATTACGCCCCAATCGATTTTGAAGATACAATGGATAATTATACTAAAGTATTAGAAATTATTGGTGAGATTTCTGGTGAGATAATGGCAAAAAATGCTGAAGAAGTTGACCAAACAGGCGCATCACTGGTTGATAACCACGTGGTATATGCTAAAGGCACGCAAGAGAATATTGACGCAATAGTACAAGCCAAATTATTTGGTATGTCGTTGCCTCGTAAATATGGCGGGCTCAACTTTTCGATGGTGCCTTATGTAATGGCAGCGGAGATAGTAAGTAGAGCTGATGCTGGATTTGCAAATATCTGGGGACTTCAGGATTGTGCTGAAACTATTCATGAGTATGGTTCTGAAGAACTAAAAGACAAATACTTACCTAGATTTAATGATGGAGCAACTGCGGCAATGGATCTAACAGAGCCAGATGCAGGGTCAGACTTACAAGCAGTACAATTAAGAGCACACTACGATAAGGAAAAAAGTATGTGGTTTCTTAATGGAGTTAAAAGATTTATAACCAATGGCGATGCAGATATTTCTCTTGTATTAGCAAGAACTGCACCTGGGAAAGATGCCCGTGGATTATCTTTATTTATATATGACAAAGCTAAAGATAAGATGAAGGTTCGTCGTATTGAGAATAAGCTTGGAATAAAAGGCTCGCCTACTTGCGAGCTAGTATTTAAGGATGCGCCTGCAGAGATTGTTGGCTCTGAAAAATTTGGCCTTATAAAATATGTTATGTCGTTAATGAATTCGGCAAGACTAGGTGTAGGTGCGCAATCGGTGGGTATTGCAGAAGCCGCTTATGGTGAGGCAATAAAATATGCTAAAGAAAGAGAGCAATTTGGCAAAAGAATTATCAAATTTCCTGCAATATTTGAGATGTTGAGTAATATGCGTGCTAAAACTGATGCTATTCGCTCAATGTTATACGAAACTGCCCGTTTTGTTGATATGTATAAGATTTATGAAGGGATTTCTACTAATAGAAAACTAAAACCTGAAGAAAGAAAAGAGATGAAAAGCTACCAACGCCTTTCTGATTTATATACTCCTTTATTAAAATTATTTGCTAGCGAATATTCCAATGAAATTGCTTATGATTCGCTTCAAATACATGGTGGAACAGGTTATATGAAAGACTTTCCTATTGAAAGGATCTTTAGAGATGCACGTATTACTAATATTTACGAAGGCACATCACAACTACAGGTAGTGGCATCGATAAGAGGTATTGGTAATAAGTCGTATTTGAAAAAGATAAAAGAATATGAAAATATTGAGGTAGCTCCTGAATTGGAATATCTTAAAAAAATCCTTATAAAATTAACTCGACATTTCGATAATATTGTTACTTCTGTTTATAATGAGGACGATAATGAATACGTTGATTTCCATGCACGAAGATTAGTTGAAATTGCAGGATATATTATCATTGGATATTTACTACTCTTGGATGCAAACAGAGATAATAAGTATAAAAAATCTGCTGATATATTTATAAAATATGGTAGGGCTAATATTACTAAGAATATAAGCTATATCAATAACTTCTCATTACGAGATATTAGTGATTTTAAAATGTAGTTTAGAATTTCATAATTACACAAAAGCAACCCAGTTCTACAAGGTTGCTTTTTTTATTTAGTTAAAAATAAGAAATATCGTATTTCTACACACTTTCTAACTACCTTTGTAATTAAATCATGAATAAAATGACTAATAAAGTAACACTCGTAGTTGGAGCAAGTATTAACGAAATACGATACTCAAATATGGCTGTAAAGCTACTTACAAACTACGGACATTCAGTATATGCATATGCTGTGAAAATTGGAAAAATAGATAATATTGAGATTATGACTCAATGGCCCGCAAATGGGAGTATCGATACAGTTACAATGTATGTAGGTGTACAACGGCAATTTGATCTTTACGATAAGATTATTGAGTTAAAACCTCGGAGAATTATTTTTAATCCTGGTACTGAAAATACTGAATTGGCGAATATACTTATAAGTGAAAATATTGAGGTAGTTATCAATTGTAGCTTAGTAATGCTACGAGGTGGAATTTATTAATAAAAAATATTTATATTAAAAAATACATATTAATTTCTAATTATTTTAATATTAAGTACTGTTGCAGTGATTATTGCATCATACTTAAAAGCAAAACATTAAATTAAAGTTATAAAATGAAGACAAAATCGATATTATGGATTTTAAGAAAGTTGACTAAAATGAGTAAACGAAAAGATACATTTATTGCATTAGATTTTGAATTGGCTACGGGGGTTAGAAATAGCGTTTGTTCAATTGGTATAGCTGTTTTCAAAAAAGGAAAATTAGTTAACGAATATTACTCTTTGGTAAAACCTCCAAAAAACGAATACCACTGGGGGAATAGCAGAGTTCACAAAATAAAATCTAAGCATACAAAAAACTCACCTACTTTTAAAGAAATATATCCTGAAGTAAAGGAGATATTACAGGGTTGCAACCTTATGGTTGCCCATAATGAGGGCTTTGATAGAGATGTATTGGAGAAAGTTATGACGCATTATGGCTTGGATTATAGCGAACTTAATTTACCAAACCCTTGGGAAGATACGGTTACTATTTTTCAGGAAAAAGGCACAGAATCAGCGAAGCTTACCAATCTTTGTAAAGAGTATAATATTGATATAAAGCCTCATAATGCTCTTGAAGATGCTCGTGCTTGTGGGTTGTTATATTTATTGAGGTAA
>JAOZPM010000144.1:0-6573 GCA_029932765.1 Bacteroidales bacterium
TGTAACAAAGTAGGGGCAATATTCCTAAATTCATGTAACAAAGTAGGGGTAATTTATTTAATAATTGTACTTCTTCGGCTCAATATTACCTAATGTATTTCAATTGTTTAACGTTTATTTGATGAATTGTTTAATCGTATTCAAAACATTTATTTCTCAGCGCATGAGTTAAAAAGTATGTAAGATAATTACCATTTTTATATTGTAATGCTTGAAAACGGTAAAAAAAGTATCGTAAAGCGCAGTAAAATAATGAATTGTGATTAAAGTAAAATGAAAAGATTTAGAGCGTGATTTGTTTTTAGCTTTGTTGCATAAATAAGAATAATTAATCACTAATTAAAAGATTGGGAGGAGTTGATTTTGTATAAACAGATAATCAACAATCGTAACAAATTATTATTAAGGAGCTAGTAAGAGGGGAGTTTTACTAATAATGGTTGCTCAAATAATTATTAGAAAATCTTCGCTGCTTCTTATTTATTTATTATATCGATAATTCTCATAATTAATTCTATAAAAAACTAATAAAACTACTGTATTAATCCTACCTTTGTTGTAAATATTAAAATCTGTGATATACTTCATCGTTTACTTCATCCTATTGTTTATTGTATGGTATATGAACCGTGATGAGGGGCTTGCTTCTATTTTTCGAAGCACTAAAAAGACCAAATGGATAGTAGCAGCTATATCAATGTTTATGCTTTCGGAAGGCGATATGGGGCAGTTGTATAGTGGTATTATTTCTGAAAAAGGAATATGGGGACTTTGGCTTTTATGGGTTGGCTTAATTTCTACGGCAATAGTTCCTTTGGTATTTGCTCCTATGTGGGTAAAACTTAATTTACTTACCGATAATCAGTTTACACTTTATAGATTCTCTGGCTCTGCCGCCAAAACTCTTCACAAATTTAGGGCAGTTTACGTTGGTGGAATAATAGTTTCATTTGTGCTGGCTTTTAAAACTGTTGCTTTTGGTAGAATATTGCAGGTTTATTACGATATTTCCATGCCTCATGCTGTTTTAATTACGGGAGCCTTACTGAGTTTATTTGCATTAAAGAACACCTATTCTTCAAAATTTAAAACAGATATCCTGCACGGAATAATCTATATAGCATCATTAATTATAGCTTTTTATTTCTTGTATAAAAACTCTGGTGGATACCAAAATATTATTGAAACTATACGGTTAAAATCTCCAGACACCTTATCAATAGTGCCGCCAAAAGGAAATCAGGATCTCTGGAATGCTATGTTTATTTATCTTGGCATTCAGTGGTGGAGTAGTTCTACTTATGATGGTGGAGGTCCCGAAATGTCGCGTTATACTGCTGCGGGCTCTAAATGGGGAGCAATAAAAGTCGGCTTATTTTCTAAAATATTATTAATTCCCATAACATTAGTAGTCATATTTATGGCATTGATGAGCTTTGTAAATACTGGTTTTTCTGCCAATGGTGAAATAGGATTTATAATTTCTATATTTGAGAGTGTACCGGACTATATTGCTCCTGTTGTTCTTCTGGGCTTCTTTGCGTTATTTATTTCCAGTGCTGAAGGTACTCTTAATTGGGGAGCTTCTTTTTTAGCTGTTGACTATTATAAAGGTTATTTGCAAACCGATAAAAACGAAAATCATTATCGAATTATTTCGTTTTTAAGTATGTTGTTACTTAGCATTACTGCAACTATAATTGCTTATTATGTTGATAGTCTTGAGCTTTTGATTAAAATAATGTTCTCCATTTCGGCAGGTGTAGCTCCAGTTTTTATTCTGCGGTGGTTTTGGATGCGTATAAATGCATGGTCACAGCTATCAGCAATGTTAAGTTCGGGAGTTTATACGTTATTATTCTTTATTTTCGAATATTATAATCCTAATTTCTTTGATTCATCAGGCCTTTTTGCTTACGAATGGCGAATGATTGTAGTTACATTGCTTACTACAGTGACTTGGCTAATTATTACATTCCTAACGCCAAAAGATAGTGAAGAGATTATAAATAGATTTGTTAAAATCCTCCCTCCAAAAAAGGAGATAATAAAACTATTTATTGTGGCTATTTTAATAGGTTTAGCATTTATTGTTGTACAATCAGGGGTTATTTATTTACTATTTAGCTAGTAGTATTAGTTTGGTTCTACTGTATTTTAATGGAACTTGATAATTGAAAATATTTATCTACTTATGATTATTTACATGAACACTGAAGGTGTTCTATATTTGTAGCCATGGGTGGAAACCCGTGGCTACAATGTTAATAAACAATAGATTTTGGCGTGAGTTTTTGGAACAAAAACCATGACAAAATCGGTAATATGATGAAAATTTAATATGTATTATTTCATTATTCTGAAACTAAGCAACCAACACAATTTGTCATGTACTAAGCAAATAAGCACATTAAATTATTAGAACAGGTATTTGCCATTATACTACTATTCGCTTCACTATAGTGTTGCTGTGTATTAAATAATACTATCAATTTAATCATCCTTTATTATGATTATTAGCATCAAAAAACTAACTAAAAAACCCTACATTTGCAAAAATCTTATAACAAAATAATGGCAGACATAAAACAACTACAAGACTTTGCTACTCAGGTACGTCGCGATATATTGCGTATGGTACATGCAGTAAGTTCAGGACACCCAGGAGGCTCTTTGGGCGCAACAGATTTCGTAACAGCTTTATATCAAGAAATAATGGAGCATAATGCTACCAATTTCAATATGGAAGCTAATGGAGAGGATGTATTTTTTCTTTCAAACGGACATATATCACCAATGTGGTATAGCGTATTGGCTCATTCAGGCTATTTTGCAGTTTCGGAATTGGCAACATTTCGTAAATTAAACTCTCGTTTACAAGGTCATCCTACTACAGCAGAGGGACTAGAAGGTATTCGTATGGCATCAGGTTCACTGGGTCAAGGTTTATCGGTAGCTTTAGGTGTAGCTTTGGCAAAAAAGCTTGAAGGAGATAAGCACTTGGTGTATACTTTACATGGTGATGGTGAGTTGGACGAAGGTCAAATTTGGGAAGCAGCATTATATGCAGGTGCTAAAAAAATAGATAATATTATTGCAACTGTTGATTATAATAAGCAACAAATAGATGGTTCCATAGAGCATGTTATGGATCTTGGTGATCTTGGTGCTAAATGGAGAGCTTTCGGTTGGCAAGTAATGGAAATGCAAGGTAATGATATGGCGGATATTCTTAAAGTAATGGCTGAAGCAAAAGCTGCTACTGGTAAAGGCAAACCTATTGCGATACTTATGCATACCGAAATGGGTGCTGGAGTAGATTTTATGGAAGGAACTCACCAATGGCACGGGAAAGCGCCTAATGATGACCAATTAGCCACAGCTTTAGCTCAATTACCAGAAACTCTTGGTGATTATTAATAGCTATTATTTTTTATTAATCTGATTTCGTTTACGAGATTTAATATTAAGAATACAATGAAAAAATTTACATATACAGATATAAATGATACTCGCTCTGGATTTGGAGCAGGATTATTGGAAGCTGGAAAAAAGAATAAGAATGTTGTAGCAATGTGTGCCGATCTTATAGGCTCTCTAAAAATGGATGCTTTTAAGGATGAGTTTCCTGAAAGATTTTTCCAAGTAGGAATTTCTGAAGCTAATATGATTGGTATGGCTGGTGGTTTGGCTACTGCTGGTAAAATTCCTGTAACAGGTACTTTTGCTAACTTTTCTACAGCACGAGTTCTTGACCAAGTGAGACAAACGGTGGCTTATTCAAATAAGAATGTGAAAATATGTGCTTCGCATGCTGGTCTTACTCTTGGCGAAGATGGTGCTACTCACCAAACTATGGAAGATATTTCTATGATGAAAAACCTTCCTAATATGGTTGTGATTAATCCTTGTGATTATAATCAGACAAAAGCTGCCACAGAAGCAATTATGGAATACGAAGGCCCTGTTTATTTAAGATTTGGTCGCCCAAAGGTTCCTAACTTTACTCCTGCTGATCAGGAATTTAAGATTGGTGAAGCACTAATGCTTAACGAAGGAGCTGATGTAAGTATCTTTGCAACAGGTCATATGGTGTGGAAAGCTATTGAAGCTGGCGAAATTCTTGCCGAGAAAGGAATAGATGTGGAGATAATAAATATCCATACTATTAAACCAATGGATAAGGAAGCTGTCTTAAAATCTGCTGCAAAAACAGGTTGCGTTGTAACTGCTGAGGAGCATCTTCGCAATGGTGGTTTGGGTGATAATATTGCGCAAATACTTGCTCTTAATAATCCTCTTCCTATGGAGATGGTTGCTGTAGATGATAAGTTTGGCGAAAGTGGAACTCCTGACGAATTAATGACTAAATATGGTCTTGATGCTAAGGATATTGTTGCAGCTGTTGAGAGAGTAATTGCTAGAAAATAGTTTTCAGATTAAGATTACCAACTGAAGACTGCTGACTGAGTATTGAAGACTGAATACTGTAGCCTGAAACTATGATATATACTGACGAAGAAATAATAGAATTATGCCGTAGTTCGCGTACGCGCGAACGCGGCTTTCGTATTCTATTGAGCCAGTATAAAGAGCGGATATATTGGCATATTCGTCGTATTCTCTACGACCATGATGATGCTAATGATGTAGTGCAGAATGTTTTTATTAAAGTATGGAAATCACTGGACACTTTTAGAGGGGAATCCAAACTATATTCTTGGATTTATAGAATTGCTACTAACGAAAGTCTCAATTATATTCGTAAAATGAAGAAACATAAAGGCACTTCCATTGATGATGTGGAATATCTGCTAAGTGGAACTTCTTCAAATGACCTTATGACTGGAGATGAGATTGAAAAAAGACTATACCAAGCACTAGATACATTGCCCGCTAAACAACGCCTAACTTTTAATATGAAATACTTTGATCATCTTAAATATAAAGAGATTGCAGAAATACTTGGTGTTGCTGAAGGTACGTTGAAAGCCAACTATTTTCATGCAGTAAGAAAAATAGAAAAATTTTTGAAAGAAGATTAAACCTTTTGCAACAGATATTATCATAATAACCTAATATGAGTAAACAAAAAAACATAATCACCAATTCGGAAGAATTAAAGAATGCACCATTACTATCGGAACTTCAAGATAGAAATAGCATCAGTGTACCTGATGGTTATTTTGATAAACTTGAAGATGATATTTTGGCGCAAATAAATTCTTCTTCTATGGGTGGTGTCAAACGTACATTATCCTTTAAAAAGATGATGTATTATGTTGCTGCAGCCTCTGTAGTTGTGCTTTTGAGCTTTTTTGCCATTAGGTTTATAGATAATAATTCTAATAAAGGTGTTATTGTTGAAAAACAAAAAACTCAGATGGATGATGTTGTTGAAATAAAGAATAATGATAAATTTCATGAAAATAATTATAATAAAGAGGCTATTGTAGAGCATAATATTAGTAATAATATCTCAACTGTTGATCCTAAAACTGATGTTGTAATTGCTAATGACGAAGTTAATAATGTAGAGCTAAGTAATAATAGTGATATAAATAATGAGCCGTCAATAGTAAATAACGAAGCAAATAGTCATGAGCAAATAATTACTGATAATTCTAGCAAGAATGATGATAATTATTTAGATATTAATGCAACGAATAATACTAATAGCTTAGCTATTTCATCAGTATCTTCAAATTCTCAATCTCTGGCATCTACTTCCAGAACTATTGCTGCAAGAGTTTCTAATGCAGAAGAGGGGAATATTCTGCTTCCTAAAGATACCTGTACTAATGATGACTTTGAGATTTCGATACCAAATAATGAGATGTTTAGTAGTTTAAATGTTGTTTGGAGTAATAATTCTTCGAAGAAAAAATTTAAATTTACAAAGAGTGGAACATATTGGGTCAACTTTTATGAAGAAAAAGAACTTCTTTATACTGATACTATAAAAGTACAGATAGTGCCAACTCCTGAACTGGAATTAGCTCATCAATTTGATATTTGTAATCATCAGTCGCTTCTTTTGAATACAGGACTTAACGATGATGTATATACTCATAATTGGTCGATAAGTAATAGCCATAAATCAGAGATATTATTGGAAAACCTGGAGCCAGGAGTGCAAGATGTAGAGTTAGTGGTTTTATCTTGTGCCGATACTATCAGCGAAATTATTGCACTAAACATACAAGATTGTAATATTGAAATACCAAATATTATAACTCCTAATAATGATGGCTATAATGATGCTTTTGTTGTTAAAGGATTGAGATATTACCCACAGAGTTCCCTAAATATATTTGATAGGAATGGTAAGCTTGTATTTCAAGCAATGGACTATCATAATGATTGGAAAGCCGAAGATGTTGCTGATGGAACTTATTTCTACTCATTAATAATTAATGATGGTAAGAAAACTGAAAAGGGTGGTGTCTTAAAGGTGATGAGGTAATTTTTTACCTGGGCTTCGGTACATTTTTTATATGCCTCGTTCCTCGCCACAGAAAAAACACTCAGCCTGACGGTAAAAAAATGAATATCTCTTAATAGCTTCGTACC
>JAOZPM010000145.1:0-6545 GCA_029932765.1 Bacteroidales bacterium
GAAGTTGAATGAAACTTATGAGACCTTATGTTCCTTATGTGTCTTATGTGGTTCTTTAAGGGATCCTAAATTCTCCAGTTAAAACCTAGCGCCAAGCACACAAGTTAATTTTACTGCCTGCGCATCTCCTGTAGGATTATAGTAATCTATAAGAATGATGTAAATTCCAATTTTAGCTTTTTGATTATTATTATCAAGCCCGTCCCAAATAATTTGCCCCTCGGAGCCAAGGATTTCTCCAGATGATAAATTTCTTATGATTCTACCTTTGGAATCGTAAACCACAATATTAGCAGTATAGCCAGGCTCTTTCATTTTATAATTTATCTGTAAATAATCATCCATTCCATCATTATCAGGAGAAAAAATCTCTGGAGTACGGCTCCATTCGCCTTCGGATACTATTCCTGATTTTTGGCTATTTTCATAAGTAGGTGTGCCACCAAATCCTTCTGCATTGCGACCTGGTGTAGCTGCCGAATGCCAGTTGGTTTTATCCATCGCTGATGTGGAGGTGTTGAGTCGCTCCAAACTTATTCCTTCAGGATTGTTGAGCAGGGCATAATGCATATTGTCATCATATTGCATTCCATCAATCATTTGCAATGACTTATTTATAAGAAAAATATTTCCTTCAGTATCGCTCATGCTTGGCATACTAGGCATTTCTACAAGATTATTTGGCTCTGCAATATAGTATTGTTGCCTTATAATTTCTTTATTAGTAGTTAGCACATAATACTCATTAGGGAAAATTAGAAATCCTGTTTCAGAAATCTCTTTCGCATTTGCCCAATTATCATCTTCATTATCCCAGTTTGCAAGTAGCAAGTCTTTTAAATTAATTATTTTGGTAGAATTATTATAAATTTCTACATAATCAACACCATCATTTTTGGGATTAAAAAGAACTTCATTAATTAGCACATCAAGACTATCGGCTTTTTGCGGCATTCCAAATTCTAATACATATTTATCAGTGGATGTATTTTCAATACAATCTTTAATGCCCTCGCTAATTTTTAAATTGTATAGAACCTCAATAATAAAATCAGAGCTAAATTCTAAAGTATAGCTTTTATAATCGGGATAAGAGGATTTTATCGTAATAGGATTTCCAATTCCTTCAGAAACAAAATATTTTGATAAATCCATAGCACTAACTGAATCAGTACTTTCGTTATAATAAATTTCTAAACTTTTGCTGCTCGAAACCACTATTCTTTCAACAGTTGGCGCTTCTTTATCGGGATTGTTGGCAGCAATAGAATTTTGTTGACCAGGAGTGCCTCCATTAAGATTTTTTGAAGCGGCCCAATTATTTTCCTCTCCACAATAGTTATTTGCATCAATCATTTCTAGTGACCAGCCACCGTCATTTTTTGCATTGTCGTTATACCAATTTACCGAGTAAGCGATATAATGCAATACATTATTCTCATTATCTTTTAGAAGTAAAGAGCCATTAGTATTTGGTAACGAAAAAGAGCTCAAACCAATAAAATCACCATAAGGAGAAAGTAAATTTTCATCATCTTGATGTCCAATAATTGCATATGAATTTGGAGAAATATTACCTTCAGGAATAGTTTTTATGGAAGAACCAATTTGTAATGTCCAATTACTTATGTCAACACTTTTTGGGGAATTATTATATAGTTCAATATATTCGGCAGCGGGCAATAATACGCTCGGTGTTGGGTCGCACATTATTTCATTAATTACAATATCGCCATGCTTTATATTATACCATATTATATCATGAGTTGAGCTTGGGCTTGTATTCCCTGCGAGGTCTTTTATATTCGAAATGCTTAATTCATAAGGCTGCTCATACGTTAGGGCATTTGCTAATGTAAGATTTACTATTGAGGAGTCGGCGCTATTTCTTGTAGCTTGAGCAATAGTGACATTATTAATAATATAATTATTAGTATTTTCAGAGGTGTTTTTATCCACCACTTCGTCAAATTTTATATCAATATTAAGGGAAGTAATAACTTCAATATTCTCTATCGATGGAGGAATAGTATCCACAATTATATTCCCAACATAGAAATCATCGAAATAGAATTTTGTGGAATTGCTAGAAGTAAATTTACAGAAAATACCAAAATAATTCCCCATAGAATAAGTATTGTCAGTAGCAGTTCCTTCAGAAATAAATAAGTTAGAATTATGATCATGGGCAAATAATTCCCAATTGCCACTTGCATCGCAAATAACTTTTATTGATAGGTTATTTACAGAATTTCCTGTGCTAATATTTGTGCCAGTTATTAATTCGGTAAGTATATCTCCATCCTGTCGCCAAAAACTAATATTATCAGCAGTGCTTCCTATTTGAACGAAGTATCCCATAAGACTAGATTTCAGATTCACACTATTAGATGCCAAATAAACTCTAGAATAGTTGTTGGAAGAAGAATTGAAAGAATGCTTTACCCAAAACTGCCACTCGGTATTTTGTATAACAGTACTTTGCGTAACCAGTATTGCAGTATCAGAATTAGTAGTTTTGAGGTGAAGATAGTTGCTAGAATTTATTTCAAATGAAGAAACATCTCCTGTCCAAATGGGGTTTTGTGTAAAATCGCCATCTGCAAAATCATCAGTAAGCTGTGCAAATGCACCGTTTAGAAAGGCTATTA
Source organism: Bacteroidales bacterium (assembly GCA_029932765.1). Classification (GTDB taxonomy): domain Bacteria; phylum Bacteroidota; class Bacteroidia; order Bacteroidales; family UBA1556; genus UBA6267. Next base: position 2,652 of record JAOZPM010000145.1, read on the forward strand.
AGAGTATTGAGAGTAGAATTAATTTCATTATTTATAGAGTATTATATCCGTGTTGATTTGAGCTTATAAAAGTAATATTTTTGCAGTGGAAATAAAACATTAATTTTCAGGAGTTTTACAAAGGTATCAAATAGTAAATATAAGTATATGAAATTAGCAATAGCAGGAGCAACAGGTTTAGTTGGCAGCAAAATGTTGTCAGTATTAAGTGAAGAGGGAGTAATAATTGATGAGTTGATTTTGTCAGCTTCGGAGCGCTCTATTGGTAAGGAAGTAGATTTTAAGGACAAAACCTATAAGATTGTAAGTATGCAAACGGCTTTGGATAGTAAACCGGATATTACACTTTTTAGTGCGGGGAGTACAGTTTCAAAGGAGTGGGTAGAGAAATTTGCCGATATTGGATCCTTTGTAATTGATAATTCATCGGCATTTAGAATGGATAAAAATGTACCATTGATAGTGCCAGAGGTAAATGCTGAAGAGATAAATGAAAAGACAAAAATTATTGCAAATCCAAATTGCTCAACAATACAATTGGTTGTTCCGCTAAAGCCTTTGCAACATATTTATGGGATAAAGCGCTTGGTTATTTCTACATATCAATCGGTAACGGGCTCTGGAGTTGCTGGTATTTCACAAATGGAAGATGAGCGTGAGCACAAAGAACCACAATTAAAGGCATATCCTCATCGTATTGATAGAAATGTTATCCCTCATGGAGGAGATTTTCTTCCCAATGATTATACCACCGAAGAGATGAAACTTGTTCATGAAACAAGAAAAATTCTTGCAAGTTCTAATATGGCAATTACTGCAACGGTAGTAAGAGTTCCTGTAACAGGAGGTCATTCTGAGTCGGTGAATGTGGAATTTGAAAGAGAATATGATATAAATGAAGCTAAAAAACTGATTGGAATGATGCCTGGAGTTGTGGTTATGGATTTTCCGATGGCAAATTTATACCCGATGCCTACAATGGTAGAAAACAGAAATCAGGTTTTTGTTGGTAGAATTCGTCGCGACGAGAGTGTTGAAAATGGATTAAACATGTGGGTTGTAGCTGATAATCTTAGAAAGGGAGCTGCTACAAATGCTGTGCAAATCGTTCAATATTTAGTTAGAAAAAAATTGGTATAATTGTAATTAGATCATTATTATTGACGCATAATTTACTATGGATAATGATGTATATTTAGGGAGGACAGAAGATGTAGCTGAGGCAGAAGCTTATCATGAGCAAATCTTAAATGGTTTTGAATTGTGGCTGCAAGAGAAGGCTATAGATAGCGATACAGTAAAAATTAATATATCAAATATTGGATTTTTTGCAAATCAATACTTGCTACGTACACAAATCAATATCCTGCATGAGAGTTTAAATGAAGTAATACCTTTTCTTTCTGGGTATTTTTTGGATAAGTGTTTATGGGCTAATAATAAAAGTATGAATCTATATTTTGATTCCTTTTTGGAACTATATGCCTATCTTGAGGAAATAAATAAAATCACAGAAGAAGTTAAAGACTTATTAAGTTCTGAAATTCAATTGAATAAAGAGTTACTTTTGCGAAAATTTTAATTATTTTTGCGAAACAATAATAAAAATAGGAAATAGTTGTTAATAGATAAAGGAATGCAATTAATTATGAATTATTATAGAAAAAGTTATAATAGAAATTTATAATTTTGCGCACAATTAGAATTATATAAAAGATTGATTGTAATATGGATAATAAAGTAAATAATGTAGTAGAGGAAAAAGTTAATACTACAGGTTATAAAGTAACTATTGGTATTTTAATTACCGTAATTGCTGTTTTAGTATGGACTCTTCTATACTCTCGCGAAGAGATAAAGACTGTAGAAATACAGAAAGAAGAAATTCGTATGGATCTTACTGGTGAACTTGATTCGTTAATGGTACAACATAATGAGGTTAAGAAAGATTATGGTGAATTAAGTGAGCAGGCTTCTCAAAAGGATAGTATAATTGATGCAAATGCTAAAGAGATTAAAAAGCTTATTGCAAAATCGTCAGATTATCGTCAGATTAAACGTAAACTAACTTATTTGAGAAAGATACATCAAAGTTATATTGATCAGTTAGATTCAATTTATACAGAGAATCATAAGTTGAAAGAGGATTTGCAATTAGCAAATGAAACGATAAATAAAACCACAAAAAAGGCCGATATGCTTGCTGCAGAAAAGGATCAGCTATCGCAGATAGTAGAAACAGGAGCAGTGCTTAGAGCTTATAATGTAAAAGGTACAACCTTTAGTTTAAAAGGAAAGACAATGCGTGAGAAAGAAACCTTTAAAGCTCGAAGAGTTGATAGAGTAAAAATCAGATTTACAGTAGGAGAGAATCCACTTGCAGAGCCAGGTAAGCGTTTTGCTTATGTGAGAATTGCTCGACCTGATGGATTAATAATTAGCGAAGGAAAAGGTGATGAGTTTAGCTTTATGGCAGGTGAAACCCGACTTCAATACTCATTAAAGCAAGATATTGATTATCAAAATAAGAGTATTAATATAGAGCTTAACTGGGATAAGAAATCGGATACTCCAGCAATGGAAGGAACTTACCATGTTGCAATTTATGTAGATGGCAACCAAATTGGTCAGAGTTCGTTTACTTTGGAATAAATACGAAAATATTTAGATATTAGAAAAGCCAAATTCCTTTAGGAATTTGGCTTTTTGTTTTCTACTGCACTTCTACAAGAATTACAATTTTCAATAAGCTAAATAGCAAAATAATAATAATAATTATTTGAATAGAGGCTTTAATTCAGTTTGTTCTACTCTGATTTATGCTATTACCAAAAGCCTATACAATATTTATATTACATTTGTAATGAAAATAATTACATTTTTTATTAACTAAAATAAGAATAATTATGAATTTAAGTAAACAATTAGGTGCTGAGTTTATTGGTACAATGTGGCTTGTTCTTGGTGGTTGCGGAAGCGCTGTTTTGGCCGCTGGTTATCCTGAATTAGGAATCGGTTTTGTAGGTGTATCAATAGCCTTTGGACTTACAGTACTGTCGATGGTATATGCTTTAGGACATATTAGTGGAGCACATTTCAACCCAGCAGTATCAATTGGGCTATGGATTGGTGGTCGTTTTGAAGCCAAAAAAATTCTTCCATATATTGGAGCGCAAGTTTTTGGCGCATTGGCAGGAGCAGGTATTTTGTATCTGATTGCTAGTGGTAAAGCTGGTTTTGATGTTGCTGATGGTTTTGCATCTAATGGCTTTGGAGAGCATTCTCCTGATGGCTATTCAATGATGTCGGCTTTGGTAATAGAAATAGCAATGACATTCTTCTTCCTAATAGTAATATTGGGAGCAACACATCCTAAAGCTCCTGCTGGTTTTGCAGGAATTGCAATTGGATTAGCACTTACATTAATACATTTAATAAGCATTCCGGTAACTAACACATCGGTGAATCCAGCACGAAGTACTTCTCAAGCAATATTTGCTGGAGGAGATTTTACTGGTCAATTATGGTTGTTCTGGGTAGCCCCAATTATTGGTGCTATTTTGGCTGGAATGGTGTATAAATTCCTTTCTCCAAACGAAGAATAAGTAATAGTAAGCTAGTTATAATATTAAAAAGGAGTATAAACTGAGGTTTATCCTCCTTTTTTTATGTACAAAAACACTGTTAATATGCGCATATACAGCTAATTATACAATTGAGCTCTTTTTGCTAAAAAAAAATAAAAAAACCTTGTAGAAAATAAAACTTAGTGTATCTTTGCAGTCGCTTCAAAAGGAAATTATTTCCTTAGCTAAATTCCTCTTTAGCTCAGCTGGTTAGAGCACCTGACTGTTAATCAGGGTGTCCTAGGTTCAAGTCCTAGAAGAGGAGCGA
>JAOZPM010000146.1:0-6532 GCA_029932765.1 Bacteroidales bacterium
AAAGTACCTTTATATGGCTGGGTATTGAAACAATATGGCAATATTCCCATTGATAGGTCAAGTGTAAGAGCATCGTACCGCACTATGATGGACGTTGTAGAAGAGATAAAAAATGGAAAGAATATATTAATTCTACCTGAAGGAACACGTTCGCCAACTAAAGAAATGATGCCTTTTAAAAAATTACCTTTCAATATGGCTAAAAAATCGGGAGTAGCAATTACACCAATGGCTTTTGTTGGATTATATGATATTAATAATAAACAATCGAAACATATAGTTCCTGGTAAGATGAAAGTGGTTTTTGGCAAGCAAATTGATGTTGAAACTGTTAATCGACTAAACGAAAATGAACTTAGAGATTTAACCAGAAGTAAAATTCAAGAGTTATTGGATAATAATTAAAAGGTCTGTGAATTATGAATAAACTAATTACTATTTTTCTTACAACAGTTCTTATAATGATGAGTTTTTCTGTTTATTCACAACGCAATTGCGGAACAACAATTTACCTTAATCATCAGCAGAGCAAAAATCCTTTGCTAAAGCAGCAGATGAAAATCCAAGAAAAAGCAATTCAAGAGTGGATTGATAATTCCAAAAAATCTAATGAAGAAATAGTTTATATCCCAGTAATATTTCATGTTTTATATAATAATAGCACTACCGATATTAGTGACCAACAGATTTATTCTCAAATAGATATCCTTAATGATGACTATTCCAGAAATAATGCAGACTCCATAAATACACCTGCCATGTTTGATTCATTAGCTGCGGATATAAGAATACAATTTTGCGTATCGCATCAAACTCCTGATGGAGATTGGACAAATGGCATTACAAGAACATCAACTACAAAATCTACCTTTGATTTATCAAGTGATGAAGCAAAATTTGATTCTAAAGGAGGTGTTGACGCTTGGGATATTGAAAAGTATTTGAATATATGGATTGTTCCAGAGATAATTGATGGAGGAATGACAAATATACTTGGCTACGCTCAAATGCCAGGAGGCAGTGCTGCTACTGATGGAGTTGTGGTTGGTTATAAATATATTGGCAACATAGGAACTGTTTCTTCTCCTTTTGATAAAGGACGAACTCTTACTCATGAAATTGGTCATTATTTCAGTCTTTACCATATTTGGGGTGATGATTTCAACGCCTGTACTGGTAGCGATTTTGTAGATGATACGCCCAATCAAGCCTCAAATAACTTTGGTTGTCCAACTCACCCTCATGCATCTTGTGGCAATAATGGAGATATGTTTCAGAACTTTATGGATTATACCGACGATGACTGTATGAACCTATTCACAATTGGGCAAAAAGACAGAATGCTGGCGGCATTAAATACACAAAGATCTACATTAATAACTTCAGGAATGTGTCAGACAATTTATATTGATAAAGCTAATGATTTAAATTTCAGCATATCGCCAAACCCGGCAAGTAGTACAATAAATATAAGATTAGAAGAAAAGAGCAGTTCCGTTGATGTACTTATTACTGATGTAACAGGTAGAATAATAATGACGGCAACAACTAATAATAATGAAATTATAATTAACACTTCCAGTTTTCCTAACGGCATTTACTTTCTACAGATGAAAGACAATACCAAATTAGGAATTCAGAAGTTTATAATACAGCAATAAAAAAATAATGATAATAGAAGAAATAATAAAAGGCAGCGATATTGAAAACATTGCTCTTAAAATAATAAAAGGTGAACGAATTAGCGTTGAAGAAGGCATATTACTTTATAAAAATGCAGACTTATCAATACTTGGGTATTTAGCAAACCTAGTGCGTGAGCGAAAAAATGGTGATAAGGTCTATTTCAATAAAAACTTACATATAGAGCCAACTAACCACTGTGTTTATGCATGTAAATTTTGCTCTTACTACAAAAAGAAAGGCGAAGATGGCTGGGAATTTTCTCGCGAGCAAATGCTTGATAAGGTAAGAGAAATGGATGCTGACATTACCGAAGTACATATTGTAGGAGGAGTGCATCCTAAGTGGGATTTACATTATTATGGTGAGTTATTTCAAGACATAAAGAAGATACGTCCCAATATACATATTAAGGCGTTTACGGCGGTAGAGATAAGCTATATTGCTAAGCGCTCAGGCATGAATGTAAAAGAAGGATTGGCTGCTCTTAAAGAATACGGCTTAGACTCTATTCCTGGTGGTGGAGCAGAGATTTTTGACGAAGAAATACGTCAGAAAGTTTGCCCTCATAAAGACACTGGCGAAGAGTGGTTATATTTACATAAAACTGCTCATGAGTTGGGAATTCCTACTAATGCAACTATTCTATACGGACATATCGAGAGCATTGAGCATCGCATTGATCACTTTAACCGCCTTCGTGAGTTACAAGATAAAACTGGTGGTTTCAATGTTTTTATTCCTTTGAAATATAAAATGGAAAATAATGAACTGGGATATTTGGGAGAAGTAAGCGTTGTAGAAGATATTAAGCTATATGCAATGGCTAGAATTTTCTTAGATAACTTTGGTCACATTAAAGCATATTGGCCAATGATTGGAAAGGATATTTCGCAATTATTGCTTTCATTTGGAGTTGATGATTTTGATGGAACTATTAACGATAGTACAAAAATATACTCACTTGCAGGGGCAGAGGATCAGTCGCCTAGCATGAGTACAAAAGATATGGTGAAGATGATTGAAGAAGTTGGGCGCAAGGCTGTGGAGAGAGATTCTATTTACAATGTGATTGAGGAATTTTAGTAATACCAATTGTTATTTAAAGTGCGCTGAAAGTACATTTTAAATTTACAATGGTTTATGCCGAGATTAAATAAAAGCTCTTATAGGAAGGAAACGAACTAAAAGAGCTTTTTGATTTTGAATCGGTATAATTCGATATTATAAATTTGTTGTTTGTTGTTAGTGAGTTTACCTTAACAACGAACAACAAAATTTTTTGTTCTAATCCTCAATTATTCTCAATAAATCATCATTAATATAGTATACCTCAGTGCCAATCTTTTTGGAACGAAGGATTCTTGCGTCTACCAATTCATTCATATATTTTGTAAGAGTTGTACGCGATGTTTTGCCTATTAAATCTCCAATTGTTTTTGGCTTTATATATGGCTGACTAAATAATAATTCGTTCAGCTCAAATATGTATAAAAACTGGACAAACCTAATGCATATGTCCATTTTTTAGTAATTATTGAACATATACATAAAAAACAATCAAAAACTGGACAGATATTGGCTATATGTCCAGTTTTCCTTATTTATTGGACATTTAAAAAACCATGTTCTTTACTATCTACAAAAACCAAAAAAGCCCCTAAAACTAATGTTTTAGGGGCTTTTAATTTATTTTAATAGTTACTAATCTTTAGCAACTCTTTCTAGCCATTTTACCATAAACAACATCATAAACATTGAAAGCGCAGTAGCACCAACAAATACTGACCATGTCATCCAAATTGGAATACTTTCGTAAAGTATAGCACCAATAAATAATAATTGGTTACCAACAGCAGTAGCACCTAACCACATACCTTGCATCAAACCTTGATACTGTGGTGGAGCAACTTTAGAAACAAATGAGATACCAAGTGGGCTAATAAATAGCTCAGCAACAGTAAGTACAAAGTAAGTTCCTAGTAATAAGAATGGAGTAACTTTTAGTGCTTGGTCAAGGGGAGTACCTCCAACTTTAGGACTAATCTCACCAAATAGAGGAAGATCCATAGAACCCATAGTCATTATAACAAAGGCTAAAGAAGCAATTCCCATACCTATGGCAATTTTCTTAGGAGTAGATGGCTCAATACCTTTATTACGTAACCATCCAAACAGTCCTACAATAATAGGAGTTAAGAAAACTACAAAGAAAGGGTTAATTGATTGAAAAAGTTCGGCACCTTCAATATGAGTACCAAATATATTAACCGACATAATACTTAAATCAGTATAATCTTTTGCAAAGAAAGTAAGTGTAAGTCCATTTTGGTGGAAAGAGAACCAGAAGAAAATCACAACGCCAAATACAGCAAATAAAGCATACATACGTTGTTTAACTTCTTTAATGTCCATCATAGTAACTTCACCTTTAGCAGCTGCTTCAGCACGCTCAGATTTACTTTGAGGATTAGGGAACGATTTCTTATTCATTATCCATACAAGGAATGAAATAGCCATAGCTCCAATTGCAACAGCAAAAGCATAGTGGAATCCAGTAACAAACACATTTAGATATTGGTCAGCAAAAGTGCCTAAATCAGCAACTGATTGTCCGCTAATAGTAGCAGCATCAGCCATCTTTTGAAAAGATTGAGTAGCAGCGTCAGAAATAGTACCATCATTATAAGCATGGCAAAGTTCAGGAAGGTCAGCATTATAAGATAAGCCATTTTCTCCCAACCACCAGTTACGAACACCAACAGCAGTAAAAGGAGCAAAAATTGCACCCACATTTATAAACATATAGAATAAAGAGAATCCTGAATCGCGCATAGAGCTATACTTAGGATTATCATACATTTGACCAACTAAAGCCTGAAGATTTCCCTTAAAAAGACCATTACCAAAGGCAATAGTAAAAAGAGAAATGATAGTCATAACAAGTAAAAAGCTTTTGTTATCAGGAGTTACAGCCGAGGGAATCGACATCATAACATAACCCAGCGACATGACTATAAGTCCTGTCATAATAGTGCCTTTATATTTACCAGTACGGTCGGCAATAATACCACCTACAAGTGATAAAACATAAATTAAAGCATAAAAAGTTGAGTAGATATAACCAGAGTCTTCTCCGTTTAACCCAAACTTTGCTTGTAAAAATAAGACTAGAATAGCCATCATGGTATAAAAACCAAATCGCTCGCCCATATTTGCTAGTGCAGCAGCGATAAGTCCTTTTGGATGTCCTTTAAACATAGTTTATAATATTAGATTAATAAATAATTTCGATTTTCTGTTAAAAATTCTTAAGTGAGCAAAAATATAAAAAAAAGGCATATCTATTATACAATGTTTTTCAAGGTGAAATAAGTCAAAAAAAACAGTATTAAACCAAGGCTGAAATATTTTACTTTAGCCAAAATTACACTCTATGGAACAGAAAAATAAACTAGCGGCATTTATTGCATTAATATCCCTTTTCTTTGTTTGGGGATTTATTACTGTAATGAACGATATCCTAGTAAATACTTTTGAAGGAATTTTCGATTTATCAGCTACTGATAGGGCATTAGTACAAATGACTTTCTTTGGAGCTTTCTTTATAATTTCGTTAATATATTTTCTTATCAGTTCCATATCGGGCAAAGATCCGATAAATAGAATTGGCTACGGCAATGGAATGATTATCAGCCTAATAGTTACGGCCATTGGCTGTGGTGGGTTTTATACAGCTGCAGAGTTTAATTCATATGCAGCATTCCTTACAGCATTATTTGTATTAGCAACGGGTGTTACTTTATTACAAATATCGGCAAACCCTTATGTGGCAATTATTGGCAAAGCCGAAACTGCATCGAGCCGACTTAATCTAGCGCAGGGCTTCAATTCCCTAGGTACTACCATTGGTCCAATTATAGGTACAATTCTTATTTATCAGGTATTTTCGGACGGGCAACAGACTATCGAATCGGTAAGTAAAACATACCTACTTTATGGAGTAGTATTTATTATGATGGCAATAATAGTAAAGCTTGTAAAAATGCCAGATTTCAAAAATACCTCCACCATAAAACCAGGATTGGGAGTTCTTAGAAACCGCCACTTACTATTTGGCATATTTGCAATATTCTTTTATGTGGGAGCAGAGGTTTCGGTAGGCACATGGATTGTTAGTTTTCTTAAAAGCGATTCAATTATGGGAATGAGCGAAAGCAAAGCAAGTTATTTTCTTTCTTATTTCTGGGGAGGTCTTATGATTGGCAGATTAATGGCAAGTCAGGCTCTTAATAAAAATATTCCTGCATTTAAGAAATACATGGGAATGACAGCCACTGCCTTTGGATTATTTGCTTTTATATACTTAGCAACATCCATAAAAATGAATAATGGAGCTTTTTCTTTCGAACCATTGCCTTTTTCTGAAGTTTACCTATACCTAATATACATTATCATAAGTATTTTTGCTTTTGCAATAAGTGGTAGCAATAGTGCGAAAACTCTTGTAATATTTTCATTAATAAATATGGCGCTAATTATAACCGCTATATTGGCAGAAGGTGAAATTGCTATGTGGTCAATATTGGGAGCTGGTCTATTTTTCTCAATAGGCTGGTCAAACATTTTCACCCTCGCTATTCGCAATTTGGGAGAATATACTAGTCAGGCTTCATCTTTATTAGTAATGGCAATAGTTGGAGGCGCTGCTTTACCTTGGATACAGAGTCATATTATAGAATCATACGGAATTCAAACCTCTTTTATTATTCCTATTTTGGCATTAGCATATTTAGTTTTTTATGGGCTTAATGGGTATAAGGTGAAGGGAGAAGAGAGAAGGGAGAAG
>JAOZPM010000042.1:0-21817 GCA_029932765.1 Bacteroidales bacterium
CAATATTATTATTAACTTATTTTAGGGCAAGAACAAATAAGTATTTCATAACAAGCAGCAAAATTCAGAGTATAATTCACATCATACTTCTTGCTAATACTATTAGTAAGCATAGTTCTACTATCTTTGCTATATGCCTTGCGCTGCTATACTTCGATTGCTATTGGAACATGTGGAGGAAGTTAATCATAAAGGTGTCGCAAAATGCGATACTTTTCAAATATTACTGTAGGCGATACATTAATAATAATAGATAAAAACAAGCTTTAGTAATAAGTAGCAGGATATAAATGATTTCTTAGTTCGTAAAAACACTTTCTTTAAGCTCGCTAAACTTTGTTTTACGCTTTATATAATGGTCAAAAACAATATTTCTATTATATACTTGTGAAACAGGAATTATTTTTCTTCCTTTTCTTTTAGCTCTAATTTCTTTAATATGGGTATAAAAATAGAAATGTGCCTTTATTATGGCAAATGTGTCTTTATAATGTCCTTGCGAAAGAAATTTTAATCCAGCAACACCATCCAAGAATAGACGATAAAGAATAACTTTATAAACTCTGTTTTTCGGCAAATTTTTCACTAATAAAGAAAAGTTGTTTCTGAAGTTTAGATATGTCTTTCTTGCAGAATTCTTTGGTAAAGTTCCTCCACCTACATGAAAAACTGTGGACTTAGGAATTGCCATTATTTTGTAACCTTCAAGCTTTAGTCTCCAGCAAAAATCAATTTCCTCCATATGAGCAAAAAAATCGCCATCCAATCCTCCTACTTTTTCAAAGGCCTCAGCTCTAACAAACATGGCAGCACCACTTGCCCAAAAAATTTCTCTATTGCTATCGTATTGCCCGTTGTCTGTTTCCAAGCTATCAAATACTCGACCTCTGCAAAAAGGATATCCATATTTATCAATAAAGCCACCAGATGCTCCTGCGTATTCAAACTCATGGCGTTGGTCAGAATTATAGGCACGCAATTTTGGTTGTGCTGCGCCGATATTTTTATCCTTGTCCATTTCGTCAATAATAGGAATTACCCAATTCTCACCAACTTCAATATCACTATTTAATAAAACAAAATATTCAGCATCTACTTCTTTTAATGCATTATTATATCCTTGAGCATAGCCTGTATTCTTTTCGTTAATAATTAATCGGATATTAGGATAATGATCTTTCATAAAAGTCACAGAATCATCACTGGAGTTATTATCAGCAACTATTATATGGGCACCAATAGAATTTTTAACTACCGATGGAAGAAATTTCTCTAAAAATTTTCGACCATTCCAATTAAGAATAACCACTGCCACTTTTATTTTATTGATATTGCCCAAAATATGATTTCGTTTTTTTAATAATGTACAAAGATATGATTTTTGTTTTTCATAGCTGAAATATTGTTTGTATTTTTTTTATTTCTTTTTTGAGTAAAAAATAATGTTCTCAATAGTTGTAATGATATAATTAGAATTCGTGTTTTTCTTCATTTTTTATTCAATTTGGCATATAAAAACCTTGTCTATTAAATAAAATAATATTACTTTTGCAGCCCGAAAATCAGGAATAGGTTAATTATTCTGTATTTGAGGGAGTTAGCTTATTTTTAGAGCTGTTTTATAATCGGAATTAGAGAAAGATGTGCCTATGGTGAGGTGACTGCCGATGACTTTTTGCCCAAAACAGTGATTTTTATAAGCTTTGTTTGTCTTTTTTATTTTGAGAATTGTTAGTTACTCATAGTAAAAAGGCTTTTTATTAATATTTTTTTAGAAATAAATAACTATGAATACTTTAAGTTATAAAACCATTTCTGCTAATAAGAATACCGTTCATAAGAACTGGGTAATTCTTGATGCAGAAGGTGCTACTTTAGGTCGTTTGGCTTCAAAAGCTGCTTTTTTATTAAGAGGTAAGCACAAAGTAGACTTTACTCCACACGTAGATTGTGGTGATAACGTAATTATTATCAATGCAGAAAAAATTGTATTGACGGGCAAAAAAATGACAGATAAGCAATATGTGCGTCACACTGGATACCCAGGAGGGCAGCGTTTTGCTACACCAATAGAGGTGTTAGCTAAAAAGCCAACTGCTGTTGTCGAAAGAGCAATTAAAGGTATGTTGCCAAAGAATAAATTGGGAGCCCAATTATTTCGCAATGCTTTTATCTATGCTGGAACAGAGCATAAACACGAAGCTCAAAAACCACAATTGTTGAACCTTAATGATCTTAAATAACCATGGAAGTAATTAATGTAATAGGACGTAGAAAAACAGCCGTTGCTCGTATATATATGAGCGAAGGTTCTGGAAAAATCACTGTTAATAAACGTGATTTAAATGATTACTTTACAACAGGTACTTTACAATATATTGCTACTCAGGCATTTTCTTGCACTGATACAGTAGGCAAATATGATGTTAAAGTTAATCTTGGTGGTGGCGGAATCAAAGGACAAGCAGAAGCTATGCGTTTAGCAATATCTCGTGCTCTAGTTCAAATTGATGAGGAATATCGCCCAGTACTTAAAGCTGATGGTTTAATGCGTCGTGACCCACGTATGGTTGAGCGTAAGAAGCCAGGTCAACCAAAAGCACGTAAGAAATTCCAATTCTCGAAACGTTAATATTTTAGTATTTTGTTTAGTATCTAAACTGTTGAGACTCTTTTCTTATTTAAGAAAAGGCTACTTAGTGGTTGATGATTATGCAGAATGTAAACAAATTTAAATAAATAATTATGTCAAAAATTAATTTTGATACCCTGTTAGATGCAGGTGTACATTTTGGTCACTTAAAGCGTAAGTGGAATCCAAATATGGCTCCATATATTCATATGGAAAAAGGTGGTATTCATATTATTGACCTTCATAAAACTAGTGTTCTTTTAGAAACAGCTGCTGCTGCTGCAAAGCAAGTTGCTAAGTCAGGAAAGAAGATCCTTTTTGTTGCTACTAAAAAGCAAGCTAAGGATATCGTTGCTGATAGAGTTTCAAAAACTGGTATGCCATATGCTACAAACCGTTGGCCAGGTGGTATGCTTACAAACTTTGCTACTATTCGTAAAGCAGTAAAGAAAATGAGTGCTATTGATAAATTGATGAAAGAGCCTGCTTATGATAACTTATCAAAGCGTGAGCGTCTTCAATTAGCCCGTGAAAGAGCAAAATTAGAGAGTAACTTTGGAAGTATTTCAGATCTTACTCGTCTTCCTTCAGCATTATTTATTGTTGATGTTGTTAAAGAAAATATTGCTGTTTCTGAAGCTAGAAAATTAAATATTCCAATTTTTGCTATGGTTGATACAAACTCAAATCCTAAGGATATTGATTTTGTAATTCCATCAAATGATGATGCAACAAGATCTATTTCTTTAATTGTAGACGTAATGTGTACTGCTATTGAAGAAGGAGTAGCTGAACGTAAACTAGAGCGTGAGAAACGTGCTAGTGAGCAAGCAGAAGCTGATCGTCAAAAGCAAGCAAAAGCTGAAGCAACAAAACTTGCAAAGGAAGAAGCTGCAAAAGCTAAAACTGAGGCTAAGTCTGAAGAGGCTTAATCCTTTTTATATTTGATAAACGATTTTAATATATAATATATTATGAAAATAACTGCTACTGAAGTAAATGCACTACGTAAAAAAACGGGTGCAGGAATGATGGACTGCAAAAAGGCTTTAACAGAAGCTGAAGGTAATCAAGAAGAAGCAATTAAAATCCTTCGTAAAAATGGACAAAAAGTTGCTGAAAAGCGTGCTGATCGTAATGCTGCTGAAGGTGTAATTATTGCTAAAGTATCTACTGATGCTACTTTTGCTGCCGTTGTTCGTATTAGCTGCGAAACTGATTTTGTTGCTAAGAATGAAGACTTTGTTAACTTTGTAACTTCTATTGCTAATATAGCTATTGAAGGTAAAATTACAGACATAGAAACTCTTTCTAATACTGAACTTAACGGTCAAAAAATAAGCGAATTAATTCTTGAGCAATTAGGAAAAATTGGTGAGAAAATTGAAATTGTTGATTTTAAAACTATTTCTGCCGCTAAAGTATTTGCTTATATCCACCCTGGTAATAGATTAGCTACTATCATGGGAGTTAATAAAGCCGATGTTGCTGATATTGATTCCATAGGCAAGAATGTAAATATGCAAATTGCAGCTATGGCTCCTGTTGCTCTTAATAAAGACGGTGTTGATCCTAAAATTATTGAGAATGAGATTGAAATTGGAAAAGATCAAGCTCGTAAAGAAGGTAAGCCAGAAAATCTTATTGAGAAAATTGCTATGGGTAAATTGAATAAATTCTATAAAGAAAACACTCTTTTAGCTCAAGCATATCTTCATGACAATAAAATTTCTATTGATCAGTATTTTAAGAATGCAGATAAAGAACTTACTGCTACTGAATTTTTTAGATTATCTTTATAATTCTTTAAACGTAGTAAAATATATAAAACCATCAAGTAATAATTACTTGGTGGTTTTTTTATGTTCTTAATTTAGTAATTATATCTAATTTTGCTCGGCAGACAGGTATGACCATTAAAAATATAAAAATATGAAATATAAAAAGATTCTTTTGAAGTTAAGTGGAGAGGCTCTTATGGGGGAACAGCAGTTTGGTGTTGACCCCAAAAGACTTGAGCAGTATTCTAAAGAAATAAAATCAGCTTTTGATACAGGAGTAAAAATAGCCATAGTTATTGGTGGAGGAAATATATACAGAGGACTCAGTGGCGCTAGCCAAGGAATGGATAGAGTACAAGGAGATTATATGGGAATGCTTGCTACGGTTATAAATTCTATGGCATTGCAAGGGGCATTAGAAAAAGTAGGTTTGTCTACGAAGTTGTTAGGAGGCTTAGAAATTGACCCTATATCGGAACGAATGAGCCGTAAACGAGCCAACGAATATATGGATCAAGGAAAAATTGTGATTATAAGTGGAGGAACAGGAAATCCGTTTTTTACCACCGATACAGCAAGTGCTTTAAGGGCAATTGAAATTGAAGCAGATATTATTCTTAAAGGTACTCGTGTGGATGGAGTTTATGATAAAGACCCTGAGAAATATATTGATGCTATTAAGTATGAGACCATTACATTCAAAGAGGCATACGAAAAAAAACTTGCAATAATGGACTTGACCTCTTTTACGCTTTGTGAGGAGAATAATCTTCCAATTTATGTTTTTGATATGAATAAAGAAAGTGAACTCTCAAAAGTTGTTGCTGGGGAAAGAGTTGGTACACTAGTCTATTAATTTCTAACCGTTTAACATTATTGAAATAAAATATGCTCATGACTTAATTGTTATTGAGCTTTTTTTATGCGCGATATACCTATTATTAGGTATATGCTCTACGTAAATATACCCTTTTATTGTGATTTTTAGCAGTTTGTATGTTCAATAATTGACATTGCTTGTTATTATTACTATATTTGCATTTGCAATACATAAAAATCAATTTTTAAAACCAGATGCTATGAAACGAACGTACTCTTTATTATTTATGCTTTTATTAATTTCAGCTGTTACTTTTGGTCAAAGTGCAAAGAAATTTTATAAGACAGGTCAAACATTTGCCGAAGATGGTAAAATGCAAGATGCTATAGACAATTATACTAAGTCGTTAGATATAGATCCTAATTATGTTAATTCTTATATTGCTAGAGCTGAGGCTTATGTAAAAATGAGTAATGTTTCGGAAGCGTTAACAGATTATGAGCGTGCTGGAACTTTAGAGCCAAAGGAAGAGATTTATCATCTTAGAGCTGCGGAACTTAGTTTAGAATTAAAAGAGTATAAAAGAGCAATAAAAAATTCTGAATTGGCAATAGCTCAAGATAAAAAGAATTTGGGTTCATATCATGTGAAAATTATGTCGTTACATTATCTTGGTTTAGATAAAGAGGCTCTTGAAAATGCTGTAATTGCAATGGATATTAAAAAGAACTATGAGACCTATTATGATAGAGCTGAGATGCTTTTTGCAGTAAAAGAGTATAATGAAGCAGAACAATATTACGAAAAAGCAATTGACAAGGATGAAAATATTGTAAAGGGTCATATAGGCAAAGCAAATGCATATTATTATCAGAATAAATATGATGAAGCACTGACCTCTGCTAATTCTGCTTTAAGATATGATAAGAAATCTAAAGATGCTTATTGGATACGTTCTAAAACTTATCATAAGAAGATGGATTATATGAGTGCTATTAATGACCTTTCACAAATAATTCTTTTATATCCTAACGAAGATTATATTAAGGACGTTTATTACGAGCGTGCATTAAGTTATACTGCTTTCAATCAGCATATCCCTGCGGTTACAGATTATTCTAAAGTTATTGAATTAGATCCGAACTACTATCAAGCATATTTTAAAAGAGCAGAAGCTTTAGTTGCAATGCGCGATTTGGATAACGCTATTGCGGATTATGAAAAGCTTGATGAACTGAATTTACAAGAAGAAGCTGCTGTAACTATGTTGGCTGCTGCTCATATTAAGCTTTTTGAATTAAAGAGAGAAGATGATAAACCAGTAATTATTATAAATGAGCCATTTCTTAATGACATTAAGCAGTTGCAAATTATTAAGGGAACTGAAACTCAGAAATTTGTAGGAAGAGTTAATGATGTTAGTCCTATAAAAAGTTTTACTATTAACGGTGTTGAAATAGCTTTTGACTCTACTTCTAAAAAGAATGAGTTTTTTGTAGATATTGATGTTGTTGGTAAGACAGAAGTAGTTTATGTATGTTCTGATATTTATGATAATGTTAGAACTGAAATATATCAGATATTATTCACAGAAACTGGTTTGCCAGAAATAGCTATTGTTCAACCATTAGTTTCAAGTGATGGTATGATTTATTTGGAAAGTGAAGATAGATTGTTTATTCAAGGTGATATTACAGATGAGAGTTTAATAACAAGTATTACAATAGATGGTTTGAATGCTAGCTATGTACCTACTATAAATAATCCAACATTTACAGCTTCGGTTGAGGTAAAAAATAAGAGTGAAATTTCTATTAATGTGGAAGATATTTATGGTAATATTACTACTAAAAAGGTTTTGCTAAATAGAGAAGGTGCTGCAGCTGCTGCAGGTAACCCAATGGGTAAAACGTGGGTAGTGTTTGTAGAAAATTCTAAATACGAATCTTTTGCATCTTTAGATGGCCCTGGTAAGGATATTTCAATTATGAAAGCTGCATTGTCGAAATATAATATTAATGCAGTTATTCATAAAAAGAATTTAACAAAAATTCAAATGGAGAGATTCTTTTCCATAGAACTTCGTGATCAGGTTATTAATAATAACGTAAATTCTATTATTGTATGGTATGCAGGTCATGGAAAATATCTAAATAATACAGGATACTGGGTGCCAGTTGATGGTAAAACAGATGATGAATTTACTTATTTCAATATTCAAGCATTAAAATCAGCAATGAGTAGTTATAGTAAAGTTGTTACTCATACCCTTGTAGTTACTGATGCTTGTGAGTCTGGACCATCATTTTATCAAGCAATGAGAGGTGAAGATGATGAAGTTAGAAGCTGTGATGACTGGAAAGCAACTAAGTTTAAGTCTTCACAAGTATTTTCTTCAGCAGGATTAGAGCTGGCTTCTGATAATTCACAATTTACAAAAACATTTGCAAATTCACTTATTCATAATCCGAATAATTGTATTCCAATTGGAAGTATTGTTACACAGGTTAAATCTGCAGTTAAACGTAATAAGCAGCAAGAACCTCAGTTTGGAACAATAGATGGAATGCCAGATGAAAATGGAACGTTCTTCTTTATTAGAAAATAAGTTTGTTTTCAAGAAAAAGAGTAATTCGAAAAACGGATTACTCTTTTTTTATAGTATATTATTATTAATTATTTTCAAAGTATCCCTCTTCATTAACTAATAAATACAAGTATAATAGGTGTTATGTTTCTTTGTCAAATAGTAGTTGGCATTGAATTTAAAGTTTACTTTTATTTTAGGGGTGTATTATTTTTGTATCTTAAATCACTATATATGCGTCTTTTTAATAAAGTATTTTATATTACAGCAATTTCCTTATTGCTGCTATTTATTAGTATGTCAGCCTCTTCTCAAAAATATTTCTTTAGTAATTATGGAATAAAAGATGGTCTAGCACATTCTCAAATAAAAGATATTGCACAGGATTCAAATGGTTATGTATGGATAGGAACTAAAATAGGCTTGTCAAGATTTGATGGAGAAAGGTTTACAAATTTTTCTAAGGAAGATGGTTTAGCGGCAAGCGGAGTTAATGCGATTTGTGTTGACAATTCTGGTAATATGTGGTTGGGGCATTTTTTTGGAGGATTATCATTATATCGTAATGGAGAGTTCTATGAAATTATTCTTGACTCTATTAAGAATGATATAACAAATATTGTTCAAGATGAAAAGAATCAGATATGGATTGCTACTAATGGAGATGGAGTTTATCTGATAAGTGATCCAAGCGCTGATAAAATAATTGTAAATGAACATTATACAGCAAAAGAAAACTTAGGAAATATTATTTTCTCTATGTCTACTACCGAGAGTCTAGGGATGATGTTTGTTACTAGATATGGAGTTAAGTTCATGAATGAGAAAACTAATGAATGGGAGCTAGTTGACGAACAGTTTTATGCCTGGCCACAATATTTTAATATAATAAAAGTTTATGAAGATTCTAAAAAGGGTGTTTGGATAGGAACTTTTAATGGAGGATTGTACTACTATAAGGATATAGATACAGAACCTGTAATTTATGATAAACGAGATGGTCTTGCCAATAATTGGGTAGGTGAAATAGTAGAAGATAATGATGGATCAATTTGGGCAGGTACATGGGGAGGTGGTATCTCAAATATTAAAAATGGCAAGATTCTCTCATTAAATGAATCAAATGGACTATCAGAAAATAAAGTTAAAAGTATTTATGTTGATTTTGAAGGTAATGTTCTTATAGGTACATATTCTAGTGGCTTGTCTGTTTTTAAGAGTTTTGCATTTGTTCATTATAGTAAGTTAATAGAAAATAAACCAATACAGGTAAATGCTATTTATGAAGATGATAAAACTACTGATATTTGGCTAGGTACTAATGACGGAGTTTTCCAACTAGAAGGAATTAAAGATGGACGTTATTCTATAGTTGAATATAAAAAAGATAACTTTGGTTTACAGTCAAATGACATTAGATTTTTAAGATCTGATGGTAAAAATCTATGGATTGGTACATTTGGTGGAGGAGTTTCTGTAATGGATTTGAAAACAAAGAAAATAACTTACGTATATCGAATAAATTCATTATTACAACAGTCGTCAAGATTTGAAAATGTAAGTGCAATGGATATTGATTCTGAAGGACACGTATGGGTTGGCTCTCCAGGTGGAGTTATTTATTATGAACCAGAAACTGATCAGGCCAATATTCTAACACAGTACAATAATTTGCAAAGTAATGATATTTCTACAATATACTGTGATGATGAGAATACAGTTTGGATTGGACATTTAGGCAAAGGAATAACAAAAATTATAGGTAGCGAAATTACTAGGTACGATATAAATGAAGAATATACGCCTTCTGTAATTTGTGGTAATGATAATGAGTTATTTGTTGGTACTGAAGGAAAAGGAATGTATATATATTCCGATGGAGTGGAAAAGAAACATTTCACAATGGCCACTGGGCTTATTTCTGATATGGTAATAGCAATACAGAAAGATGGTGATGGAAATATTTTTTGCGGAACAAATAATGGGCTTAGCAGAATTGACGGAAAATCATATGAAGTAATTTCTTATGGAGAAAAGCAAGGTTTTGAAGGAGTAGAAATAATGCATGAAGCATTATATTTTGGTAGTAAATATTTATGGGCAGGAACAGCAATAGGCTTGACTAAGGTTAGTACAGAGTTATTAATAGTAGATGAAAAGCCACCAGTTACATTTGTAACGAAACTTAGGGTAAATCTAGAAGAGATAGATAATAGTAGTAAAATTTCTTTAAAACATAATGAGAATGCTATTTTAATTGATTATAAAGCAATATGTATATCAGAGGCGTCATCAGTAGTGTATAAGGTTCGCTTGCTAGGAGCAGAGAAGGAATGGCAGCCTGAAACTAAACAAACCTACGCTAATTTTCCTGCATTACCATCAGGTGACTATGTTTTTGAGGTGAAAGCAAAAAATAATTCTGGAGTATGGAATGATACTCCTCAAACAGTTGTGTTTACAATAAATCCACCTTTCTGGCAAACTCTGTGGTTTATTTCTTTGGTATTAATAGTAACAATTGTATCCGTTGTGGTTTTTGTAAAATATAGAGAGAAAAGTTTACTAAAGGAAAAGGCAGAATTAGAAAACAAAGTTCAAGAGCGGACTGTAGAAATAAGAGAAAAAAATGGTTTATTGGCACAGAAAAATAAGGATATTATGGATAGTATTAACTATGCAAGACGTATTCAGCGTGCAATAATGCCTACTAAAACGAAAATGGAGGAACTACTAAAATCTTCATTTATTTATTATAAACCTAAGGATATTGTAAGTGGTGATTTTCATTGGAATACTTTATATAAGGATCGATTAATTATTGCAGCAGCTGACTGTACTGGGCACGGTGTGCCAGGAGCATTTATGAGTATGATTAGCATTAGTTCTCTTAATAAAGTTGTTAAAGAGAAGCAAATTACTGACCCTGCTCGAATACTTGATAATGTGCGTCACGATATTGTTAATGACTTAAAACAAAGTGGTGAGCAAGCAAAAGATGGTCTAGATATAGCTTTATTATCAATAGATGTGGATAAAGGACTTGTTCATTATGCAGGTGCTTATAATTCAATGTATATAATTAGAAAAGATAAGATTGATGAATCGGCATTGGATTATGATTTTGCATATTCAATTTTTGGAGATAATATGTTAGAGGTAAAGGCTGATAGAATGCCTATCGGAATTTCTGAACGAATGGATAGAAACTTTACTACCAAAACTGTGCAAATGTATAAAGGAGACAAGCTTTATATATCAACAGATGGTTATATAGACCAATTTGGAGGAGAAAAGGGCAAGAAATTTATGTCAAAAAGGTTTAAAAAGCTATTGTTAGAAATGCCGTTTAATAATGAAGGAGATAGTTTAGAAATACTTGATAAACGTTTTACTGAATGGCGTGGAGAACATGAGCAAATAGATGATGTTTTAGTAATAGGAATTTGTTTTTAAAATAAAAGTCGGATTTAGATATATTTTTTTTATCTTAGTGGCTTATAATAATTCATAAAATTATATATATGAATACATATGAAAAGTTTCGTAAATTGATGGATAATCACATTATGCTATCATTTAAAGGCGAAATAACTTCAGATATCATAACGATGGTGTTGCAGATTATGGAAACAAGACTTGACTCTGTTTCTGAGAAAGGAAACGTTAAAAAGAAGATTTTTAATGTGCTTGTTGAATGTATGCAAAACCTGTATCATCACTCTGAAGCTGAAGAACCTGGAAATATTGATACTAGAAGAGCCATGTTAGAGCTTTTTTATGATAATGATTTCTATTATATACTTACAGGGAATTATATTAAAAATGATGCAATTGCCGCATTAAGAGATCGTATTGATAGAGTTAATTCATTGTCTAAAGAAGATTTAAGGAGGTATTATCGTGAAATATTGGATAATAATATTATTTCTGATAAAGGGGGAGCTGATCTTGGCATGATCGATATGGCTCGTAAATCTGGACAGAAGTTATTCTATCAATTTCATGATGTGAATGATTCTCTTTCGTTTTTTGAACTTAGAGTAAAAGTGGCAAAGAATAAACCAAAACTAGATAAATAAAAAAAGGTAATAACATATTATATATAGAATTATGGATAATTTAATAATAGAAGGTACTCGTCAAACCCCAGAGATTAATTTTGATGTTGAAAGTGGTATATTAAAGCTTGAAGGAAGATCAATTCCAGAAAATACTTTTGAGTTTTTTACACCTGTTCTAAACTGGTTAGATGCTTATGTAAATTCATCGCCAGATAAAATTGTTGCTAAAATCAACTTAGAATACTTTAATACAAGCTCGTCTAAGTATATTCTTGAAATCTTAAAAAAACTAAAGGTTTTTAAAGTAGAAGGAACAGAAGTTCTTGTGGAGTGGTATTATGAAGAAGATGATGAGGAGATGATGGAAACAGGTGAGGATTATGAAGATGTAAGTGGGTTGCCATTCGAAATAATTTCATTTGAAGAAGAGTAAGATATATTTATAAAAAATGGGTGGTCAAAGTATTTATCAGAATGAGTTAGATAATCTAGAGCAAAGTAAGGAATTCTTAAAGCGAAATGA
This sequence comes from Bacteroidales bacterium, assembly GCA_029932765.1. Lineage (GTDB taxonomy): Bacteria > Bacteroidota > Bacteroidia > Bacteroidales > UBA1556 > UBA6267. The sequence continues at coordinate 12,408 of JAOZPM010000042.1, forward strand.
TTATTCTCAAATGGAGCTACAACTTGAATTTAAGAAGTTGGTAGAGAACTATGAAGAATTGGTAGATCAAGTGAAAATTATTACTAAGATTAGTGATAGACTACAAAAGAAATTAAATAAAACTAATGATGCATTAGAAAGCTCTAATAATCAACTTGCAGAGCTTAATAATCAGTTAAATGAGACTATAGATCAACTTACTGAAGCGAAAATTGGTAGGCGAGCTAGTACAATAGTCTTATTTATAGCTATAGGTCTTTTTGTTATATCAGAGGTTTTATTGGAGCCTATTATTGATGATATGTTTAAAGATAATGCATTTGTTGGCTTAGCTCTGAAGCTTGTTGTTGCAATATTAATTAAACCGGGAGAGGATTTTGCAAATAAATATATGCTTAAGCAGGCCCGAAAAAAACAAATGGAAGAGCAAAAGGAAAAACGAGCTGATAAAAAAGTTAATAAAAAAGTAAAGAAAAAAAGAAAAATATTATAGAAAATAAAACGGCAATAAGCCGTTTTTTTTGTTTCAAAAGCTATTTTTTTTTAGTTTAATAATTTATAATTATACTTACATTTGCTCGCAGTTAATTATTGTATTAAAATACACACATGTATTAGTTAATACAAAATGAATTTAATATGTTTATTCTTAATGTGATTTACAAAGGTGATTTGCATGATGATTTATAGTGCTTAACCTACTACTAGAGGAAAAATATCACCTTGTTATCTCATTTTAGGTATGGGGAATGAAAAAACAGAATACATTTATGAAAATATTTTTACAATTTGCTTTTCTTTTTTCTTTAATAATAATTCTTTCAAGTGCTGATTTGTTTGGGCAAAATGCTACTATTAGAGGTTCTGTCATTGAAAAGGTTACTGGTCAGCCTATTTTATACACGAATGTATATTTAAAAGGAACAAGTTTTGGCGCAGTTACTGATGTTAATGGGTATTTTACAATATCTAAAGTGCCACAAGGGGATTATATATTGACAGTAAGTTATATTGGATTTGATACTTTAAGTACGAAAATAAGTATAACCAAACCAGAACAGATAGTTAATAATAAACTTGTTTTGGAAAGAGCAATGTATCAGATAAAAGGTGCTACTATTTCAGCTCAGCGACAAACGGCTTTGCTTGATCCAACTACATCTGTTATTAAAGTATCGGCAAAAGCAATGAATAGGCTTCCTACTATTGGAGGGCAGGCAGATTTAGCTCAATATCTTCAAGTTGTTCCTGGTGTTGTATTCACTGGAGACCAAGGAGGTCAACTATATATTAGGGGTGGTACACCAGTTCAAAATCTTGTACTCCTTGATGGTATGACAGTGTATAATCCGTTTCACTCTATTGGTCTGTTTTCTGTTTTCGATGCTGATTTAGTAAGCAATGCCGATGTTTATACAGGTGGTTTTGGGGCGCAATTTGGCGGACGCATCTCCTCTGTTATGGATGTAACTACAAGATATGGAAATCCCAATAGGTTCGCTGGTAAAGTAGATGTAAATACTTTTGGTGCAAAGATTCTACTTGAAGGGCCGTTATTAAAAGCTAAAGATGCAAATTCGGCAAGTATAACTTATGTGCTTTCTGCCAAAAAATCATATATTGATAGAACCTCTCAAACATTATATAAATATGTTAATGATGGAAATGGTTTACCATTTACTTTTGCCGATTTTTATGGTAAAGTTTCTTTTAATGGAACTAATGGTAATAGGTTAGATATTTTTGGATTTGATTTTAATGATCAAGTGAGTTATCAAACTATTAATAATTATGAATGGCATTCGTATGGTGGTGGAATGAAGTTCTCTGTTGTGCCAGGCCAATCACCTATGTTGTTAGCAGGTCATGTTTCATATTCTGATTATAAGATTGAACTTGAAGATGGCTCAGAAAGACCTAGAACAAGTCAGGTTGGTGGTTTTAATATGGGATTAGATTTTACATATTTCTTAGGAAAAAATAAGATAATTTATGGAGTAGATATGAAGAGTACTGGCACTGATTTTACTTTTGTAAATGCGTCTAATAGAATAATATCTCAACATGAATCCACAACGGAGATTGCTGCTTATATTGGTAGTAGAATGCTTTATGGTTCCAAAAAATATAAAAATAGTAATGATAAATATGCTCGTTTTATTATATCTCCAGGGCTTCGATTACATTACTATGCTTCACTAGGAGATCTATCTATTGAACCTCGTTTAGCTCTAAAATATAATGTTACTCCTTTCTTTAGAATTAAAGGAGCTACAGGAGTTTATTCGCAAAACATTATTAGTACAGCGTCTGATAGGGATGTTGTGAACTTGTTTTATGGCTATGTTTCAGGGCCAGAAAATCTGCAAGATGAGTTTGATGGAGAAGAGCTAACTCATAAATTACAAAAATCTACACATGCAATTATAGGCTTTGAGGTTGATATTAACAACTATATCACCATAAACTTTGAAGCTTATTATAAGTGGTTTACTCAGCTAACAAATCTTAATAAGAATAAGATTTTTGAAGATAATGTTGACTATATTGACAAGCCTGATGTATTGAAAAAAGATTTCATAATTGAAGAGGGAAACTCAAAAGGATTTGATGTTTCAGTAAAGTTCCAAAAGGATCAATTGTATTTTTGGGGCGTATACTCTTTAGGATTTAATGAAAGATATGATGGTATTATTACCTATACGCCACACTTTGATCGTAGGCATAATCTGAATTTGCTTACTAGTTATACTTTTGGAAAACAACTCTTATGGGATTTTAATATCCGTTGGAATTATGGCTCCGGATTTCCATTTACACCTACTGCTGGAAACTATGAAATACTCGATTTTAATGATGGTATTAGTTCCGATTATACTACAGCCAATGGTGATGTTGGTATAGTATATGGATCCATTAATAGCAAAAGATTGCCTAGCTATCATCGTATGGATATTGGTGTAAAAAGAAAGTTCTACTTTAATGAGCTTACCTCATTAGAAGTGTCACTTAGTATTACTAATATTTATAATAGAGCAAATATTTTCTATATTGATAGAATTACAAATCAACGAGTAGACCAATTACCATTTATGCCATCTTTAGGTCTTAATTTCAAGTTTTAATAAGTAGAATTATATGTGCGGAAGATATGTTTTAGTTCAGAAAGTTGAAGTTGTTGAAAGCCGATTTAATGTAGATGCTAATAATAATTTTCAATGGAATGCTAATTACAATATAAGTCCTGGAACTTATGCTCCAGTAATTACTTCTGATAAGCCCAAAGAATTACAGTTAATGCAATTTGGTTTAACTCCCTTTTGGGCTAAGAAAAGAATGTTTCTTTTTAACGCTAGGGCAGAAGGAGATAGAAATAAAGAAAACAATCCTAATTATAGAGAGAGCAAAGGTATTATTACTAAACCGGCATTTCGTAAACCTATTCGTTCGCAACGATGTTTGGTGATTGCTGATGCCTTTATTGAAGGGAGTAATTTGGAAGGATTAAAGAATCCATATTTAATATATCTAAAGGATAAGGAAAGGCCATTTGCTTTTGCCGGTATTTATGATGTGTGGCTAGATCCAAAAAGTGGAGAAGAACTAGAATCTTTTTCGATTATTACAACTACGTCAAATGAATTATTGCAAAAAATCCCTCATGATCGTAGCCCAGTCATTCTTCCAAGAGAGAAAGAATCGCAATGGCTAAATGATAAAACTCCACTAACAGAAATAACGAAAATGATGTATCCATATAATTCTAAACTTATGAATGCATACCAAATATCACCAAAGATTAGTTCCTCAAGAAATAACTATAAAGAGTTGATAAACCCATTGTCAAAACCTTTATCAGAGGATGATAACCTTAATGTAAATAAGTCATTACAGCTGCAAGGAATGGGTGCAAGAAAGAAATATCTATAGAATTTTATAAAGCTGAAATATTTCTTTCGTTAGTAATAATCTTCCCTTCAGGAGTATATAAATACTCAATTAAATCTTTGTATCTCTCTTCTACTTTTCCCCTAACCATTTTCATTGTAGAGTTAAGTAGTTTATTTTCTTCGGTAAACCCTTCCTCCAATATTCCAACAGAAGCCGGAATCCATCGGTGAGGGAACATATGTGAATATTTGCCATCTAACAAATAATAATCAATTTCTCTACTAATTATTTGTAATGCAACCTTTTTGCCTTCTTCTGTATTGATATCTTTTCCAACACTTCTTACCTCTTCTGATAATACAGCTTTGTTTGGGAATATCAATGCTGTGGTATAGTTGCTTTGATTGTTGTACAATATAACCTGCTCAATTATTGCAGATTGCTCAACTAAAGCTTCTTCAATTCCTTCAGGGCTATATTTCTCGCCATCGTTTCCAATTAAAAGGCTTTTAAACCTCCCTAATACATATAGAAAATTATCAGAATCCATATAACCCATGTCTCCTGTAAATAACCAGCCATCTCTTAATGCTTCTTTTGTAGCGCTGTCATTCTTCCAATAACCTTTCATTATATTTTCCCCCTTTACTACAATCTCTCCTTTTTCTCCAATGGGTAATTCTTTGCCATCAGAATCACATATCTTTAATTCCAAGTTTTTCACAATAAAACCTGAAGACCCTAGTTTGTGACGTAATGGTGCATTTGAAGATATAATAGGCGCTGATTCTGACAAGCCATATCCTTGAAACATAGGTATTCCAATTGCATAAAAGAATTTTTGAAGTTCAATGTCTAAAAGAGCTCCACCTCCAATAAAGAATTCTAATTTGCCTCCAAAGCCCTCTCTGATTTTAGAGAATAAAATCTTATCATAAAGCCATAATAAAGGTTTTTTTAGTGAAATAACACCTTTGCCCTTATTCCAACCATCACCATTGTATTCGTATGCTAATTTTAAAGCGTTATTAAAAAGGCTTTCTACTTTAGGCCCTTTTTCCTTAATGCTATTTTCAATATTCTTCTTGAAATTTTTTGCCAAAGCAGGTACACTTAAAATAAAGGTAGGCTGGGTTTCTTTAATGTTTTTTGGAATATTTCGCAATGTTTCCATTGGAGTTTTTCCAAGTTCAATAACCGATAAACTCGCTCCATTTTTAATTAGAGTATATAATCCAACAGTATGGCCAAATGAATGGTCCCAAGGTAGAATTAGCAAAGAAGAATAACTCTCAGGAATATCCATTAGTGACCCCGCCTGCTCAACATTAGCAGTGTAGTTTCTATGGGTTAGCATAATGCCTTTTGGGTCGGCAGTGGTTCCAGAAGTATAGCTAATATTAGCAACGTCATCCTTCTTAATAGATTCCCATATGCTTGATAAATCAATAGATGATTCTTTTCCTTTATTTAGTATCTCTTTATAAGAAACCTCATTATCTTCAAACTTAATATCAGTATCATGTATTACAATAACTTTCTCTAGATTGTTTAAAGAATCTTTTATATCCCTGATTTTAGATAGTTGTCTTTCCGATACAACTATTTGTTTGCAGCCACTATGATTTAATCTGAAACTTAAATCCTTTGGCTCATTAATTTTAACAGATAAAGGGACATTAATTGCTCCAATATAAAGCATGCCAAGTTCTGAAATTAACCATTCGCTTCTACCTTCAGATAATAAAGCAAGTCTATCGCCAAACTCAATCCCGTTTTCTTTTAATCCTTTTGCAAAATAATGTACAAATTCTTTAATTCTTGTATAAGATAATGGTTGATAATGGTTGGATATTCCTTTTTCTAAAACAAGAGTATTATTAGGATATGCTTTAACGCTATTTTCAAATAATTGAGGTATAGTCATGGTAATAAATTTTTAAAATTAAGTTACGCTAAAATAGGAATAAAAGTGATTCATTTAAAATAAAAAAAACCACTGACTATTAGCCAATGGTTTAATTTTTTGTTTCTTATAAGTTTACTCTATTTGTAGATTGTGAAATCTACTCGCCTATTGCCATTTGATTTATTTTCAAATAATATGTCTGATTTCCCGGCAGCTTTTATTTCTATTCTTTCTTTTGTAATTCCATAATCATTAATAAGAATTTTCTTAACAGATTCGCATCTATCCGCACTTAGAGTTTTATTAAATTCTTCAGATCCTATTTTGCCAGTATGCCCAGTTAGCAATACTCTAACATTATTGTTTTGTCTCATATAAACAGCTAAAGCGGATATTGTTTTCTGTTCGCTAGGGTCAACTATTGATTTGTTATATTCAAAAAATACTGGTGAAAAGTATATGCTAATTATAGTTTTAGTATTATTAGTATCACTATTGTTAATAGATCGGCCTTGATAATTAACAATTCTTCCTTTGGGAGTATTTGGTTCTAGATCTCTACAGTCTGGAACAGAATCGCCATCACTATCTACTGTAGAAGTATCGCAAGGGTTGCTAACAGTATGTTCTAAATATGTTTTAGCAATAGAGTCCATTTGTTTTTCTAATACTTCCTGTTTGTTGATAGAAATTTGCATAAAGCAAGGCTCACTATTATATCTAAATGATTTATTAGTTTTACCAATAAAATAGGTTATACCAATTCCAATTTTAGCATATAAGTCGTTTGCACTTCCTGCTATTTTTGCATCCAAATTATCAATTACAAGTTTAGAAGTTGAGAATTCTATATTAATATCAAGTTTTTGTGATATTCGATACGACTGAATTATACCTAAATGTAATTGTGGTGTATAAAGAAGATTATCCTTGCTGCCATCAGCATTATATCCTACACTATTAATTACTTTATCATCATTATCATAAAGAATAGACCTGTATCCAAGAATTCCACCACCAATGAAGACTGTAGTATTCCATTTTTTGTCGTATTTGTATGGTGAAATAATATTTGACATATTTATTGTAAAATCAATATTAAGGTTTCTAATATCAGCATCAAACCAGTTGTTGTTTTTTGAAGAGTATATTTTACCCATAGATAAATCTAATCGTGTTCCAAAATTTTGACTAATATCTCTTCCAATATTAAATTGATATAACCAGCTAAATTTACCGCCAACATTGCCTCCCCATATATTTGAGGAGCTCGCCACATCTCCAAAAAAAAGATTTGAGCCAAATAGACTACTTATATGCCACTTTTGGTATATTAAATCTGTAGAATCTTTACATGGTTTTAAAGGGTTATTATTTATATAGCCTTGAGCACTAGTATTATGTGAGGCCGTAAGAAATAAAAAAAACAGTATTGAAGCGAGTGTATGAGTTCTCATTACAGTTAGTATAATAGTAATTTGTTAATAATCACGATTTATTGATTTTGCAAAAGTACAACTGTTTTTGCTTAATTATTACAAAACAGTTGCTTATTAAGAAAATTAACATATATTTGTATTTTATTTTTATTAACAATTTGTTAACTATTAATTAATTTGCTTTACATGAAAAGAATCATTACATATACTTTAGTATTCTTATTTATTAATCTTAATCTATTTGGACAGCAAGAAGTTGAGGGTAATTCAAAAGATTATTTATGGGCTGTAAATGCTAACATAGGTTATAGTTTATTGTGGGGTGATGCCGCAAGTCAAAGTTATAATCCTTTTGCTAGATGGTTTAACTCAGATGAGTCGGCATTTAGTTATGGAATAAATGTTCAAAGAAAACTGAACAAATCGTTCAAAATACAAGGAGGTATCTTGATGGGGAGCTTAAATTCATATAGAGATAGTTTAGATTGGTCAGATGTTAATCATTCAGTTACAAATTCTGAAACATCATACTTTGATGGGCATATTGCATTGAATGTAGATTTCACATCATTGATGGGCTTTAAGGAGGATCGTTTGGTTTCTTTTTATGGATTATTGGGAGTAGGAATGGTTCATTATAGTGCTACTAGCTATTTAGGTGGTGTAGAACAGCCTGATAGAACTATTAGTGGAGCTAATACGTTAATGATTCCATGGGGCTGGGGTTTAGATTTTAGAATTAATGAGAAATTTAGTATAAACTTTGAGAATACATTTAGAAATACATTTATAGATGACCTTGATGCTTATGAGGGTCAAAATAGTAATTTTAGTGATTTTTATTCAATAACAGGAGTGGGTCTTACTTATAAATTTGGTGAGAAAAGAGAGAAAGAAAAACCTAAGGTTGAAATAGCACCAGTAGAAGAGACTGATATACAAGATGACGACTCTGTAGTAGCTGCTTTAGAGCCTGTTTACGTTAGTTTCCGTTCTAGTATCCCTAAGAGTGTATCTCCAAATACTGAATATGATGTAAATTCAATTATTAATAAAGAAGATTTAACATCTAAAGGTGTTTATGAAATGAAAATTCCTAATGATTTTTATATTTCTAATATAAAAACTGAAGGTGGTAAATTAGAGCAGGATAGTTCTAAATTTGTTGTTACTTGGGATGAGATGCCTGAGAGTAACTTGATGATTTCGTATCACCTTAGTGTAGGTGGACTTGAAGAAATTAGTTATACTTTTGATTCTAAATTTACTTACGTTGAGGACAGTATTGAGAAAGTTAAAACTTTTACTAATAGAGTTTCTCTTAATGAGGTTGTTTTAGTTAAAAATGACACTAATAGTACAGTGCAAGATAGTGTTGTAGCACAATCTGTTACTACAACACAAGATAATACTGCAGCGCTAGTAAGTGCTCCAATTATTGTAGTTGCTGCACAAAGTAGTAATGTTGAGTATAGGATTCAAATTGCAGCAGTATTTGGTGGTACTACTTCTAAAGGTCTATTGAAAAAACGTTTGGGTTTATCGCAAGATGTTAAGGAAGACCCATATAAGAGTTCGTATAGATATACTGTAGGTAGTTATTCTTCGTATGGAGAAGCTACGCAGAATAGAGCTTTGTCTAAGGTTAAAGGTTCTTATGTTGTAGTGTTTAAAGATGGTAAATATATTGGTGGTTTAGCTAAAGTGAATAAGGACGTTATGGATAAAGATGGTTTATACAAATCAGGCATGACATATAAAATTCAAATAGCGGCTTCAAAAGGAAGACCTTATCCTATATCGCGCTTGGCATATAAGTATGGTTTAAAAGATAGCGATATTACTGAAGATGAGTTTGCTGGCTGGTTCCAATATTCATTTGGTAAATATAGAACAAAGGAAGAGGCAAAACCTGCTCTTAATAGTATTAAGAATAAAGTTTCGAAAGCTTATATTATTAAGTTTAATGACGGAAAGAGATAGTTTTAGATTTTTATTTTTATAAAGACTTGTGATATACAGGTCTTTATATGATTAATTTGGTTTATGTTTAGAATGAAAAGTTTATTCTTTTTTTTTTTTTTTTAATTAAATAAGTATTTGTATTTTTGCAAAAAATTAAAAAAGATAAAAATAATATAAAAAATAATAAAAATTTTAAAAAAATTAGA
>JAOZPM010000147.1:0-6401 GCA_029932765.1 Bacteroidales bacterium
GCATTATTTTCAATAATACGATAAACATATATTCCTTGATTATGTATGATATTCTTGCTCATTATTATATTGTATTATCAATTCAATCAAAAGGCATATAAAAACCTTAAATTATAGCGTTCAAATGTACATATTTTTTATGGAATTCTTTTGGGCTAAATCCATTCATAAATGTGGGCTTTTTTGAGGATAAGTATTTACTTTAGTTCAACTCCTTCAGAATTGCTTATTTTACACCATCATAAACCATAGCTTATAGCTATGGTTATTTTTATTAATCCGCCTTTAGCGGATTTTGCTTTTTTACTAAAAGTAACGTTTAGTTTTATACGCAATATCTCTAAAGCTAATTTCATATTTGGAGAAAATAATCACAGCTTTACGAAATCCGCAAAGTGGATTAACAATATTAGCCATATGCGGAGCTTATGGCTAATATTAATATTGTAAACAGGAACTCTGTAGGAGTTCAATAAAAAATACATCCTTTAATAGAAATCCCATTTTTTTTGAAATTGCATTATCAACTGTTTTTTTGTACCTTTACACACAATAAATCACTTACTAAACATAAATACCATGAAAACAATTCTACTCATTACTTCATTGTTATTAGCCACTACAGTAGTTTTTTCTCAAAGTGGATGGTTGGTTTTAAACTCTTCTTATACCAATAATATTAACGACATTATTGTTTTCGATGGAATAAATGCAAAATGTGTTGGTGGATCTGCTACGGCAGGAAACGTACTAACTACATCCGATGGCGGCACAACATGGGCCACACAAACTGTGGGCACATCTGAGCTAAATGCAATAGCCGGAACTACCACAGCAGCATGGGTTGTTGGTAATGGTGGCGCTATTTATAAAACAATAAATGGCACCACATGGGCTTCGCAATCATCGGGAGTTACAACAGATTTAAACGATGTGCAATTCCCATCAGCAACTACAGGATATGCCGTTGGAGGCTCAGGAGTAATTCTAAAAACAACTACTGGAACATCATGGAGTAATCCTATTATATCTGGAGGCACAACATATACAATTAATTCTGTATTTTTTACTGATGCAAGTAATGGAGTTGTTGCTGGTGAGAAGGATTATATACAAGGTTTTTTTAGTAGAACAGTTTCTGGCGGCACATATTTTGGAGCAGCTACTACTTCTCTTAGCATAATAAATAGCGTAGACTTTACATCTAGTTCAACAGGCTATGCAGCTGCCGAAAGCGGAAATATATTTAAAACAACTAATTCTGGTACTTCATGGACTCCACTATCAACAGGAACTACATCAAATATAAACTCCATACATTTTTCGGATGCCAATAATGGATATGCTGTGGGAGATGGTGGGCTTATATTACATACTACAAATGGAGGATTTACATGGGTTGCTCAGAATTCTCCTACAATAGAAAACTTAAATTCGGTATATTGCCATAGTAATGATACTGTATATGCGGTTGGTGATAATGGAACAATAATAAAAACAATAAGTGCAGGGGCGTATCTTGTATTAGACATGCCTGATGATAGTATTTATTGTAATAGTTCGGCAACTATTATTGCGAACCCTGCATACTCAGGAAGTGGAACTCTCACATATACTTGGACAAGCAACGGACCAGCGCCAATTTCAATTATTGGAAATACAATAATAACTGGCAATATAAATCAAAGCTACGATTATTATTGTACTGTAACTGATGGAGCGCTATCATCAACAGATACTATGACCATATTTATAGAGGCTTTGCCTACAGATTCTATTTGCTTGGTAACAGTTGACAATGATTTAGGATATAATGTTGTTGTTTTTGAGAAACATATACAAGGAGCAATTGATTATTATAAAATTTATGCAGAAACATCTGTTGCAAATATTTACGACTCAATTGGATTTATTCCTGCTGATTCGGTAGGAATTTTTGTGGATACTAACTCCAATCCTGCGGTAAAGGCATATTCATATAAAATATCAACAGTTGACTCTTGTGGTAATGAGAGTGCATTAAGTAATAAGCATAAAACAATGCACCTAACGATTAATCAAGGTGCTGGTAGTTCATGGAATCTTATTTGGAATTATTATGAGGGGATTCCGGTACAAACATATAGAATATGGCGTGCTGACCCGAATATGAATTGGACTAAAATAGACTCTGTTGGTGGATTAAATAGTTCCTTTACAGATATAAACCCTCCTGCTGGCCCATTGTATTATCAAGTAGAAATAATTAGCCCTTACATATGCCAACCTTATGACTATAAGGCTAATACAAATTACAACTCTAGCAGGTCTAATACTGCTAATAATGGTATTATTCCAACAACCTTATCGGCAGATTTTGATGCAGATTTTACTAGCGGAGCAATTCCTCTTAATGTGCAGTTTAATAACTTATCACAAGGCGATTATACAGCTCAAAAATGGTATTTTGGAGATGGCACAACGGACACATCTTTAAGTCCTTCGCATATTTATACTTCAGAAGGATTATATACTGTTAAGTTGGTAATCTCCAATAATTCAGGATCGGATAGTATTACTAAAACAGATTATATAGATGCAATTATTAGTGGAATAAATATTAATAATAAAGAGCATAATATTGAGATTTATCCTAACCCTATTAATAAGGGCAAAGCACTTACTATTAGCCATAGAGGCAATGCGATTAAAGAAATAAATATTTTTAATATCCTTGGCAAAACTATTCCTTTCAAAACTATTATTAGTAAAGATAAAACAATAATAAATATGGGAGATATTGCCAAAGGGATTTATTTTATTACTTTTGTTGAAACTAATGGCAATAGAGCTCAACGAAAATTTATTGTAAAATAAATTAATACGGATTAAAAGGTGAAACTATAAAATGACTATTTATAATAAAGCAATCAATAATAATGTGAGAGCAAACTACTTGCTCTCACTACTAATTTTATCATTTATCCTGTTTGTAGCATCATGCTCAAAAGATAATGAGGCTGATGAAGTAGAGAATAATCCACCTATTGCCAATTCAGAATATCTAAAAAAAATAACCATTGGTTTTGACGAATTTAACTTCACCTATGATACCCTAGATAGAGTAACAGAATTTGAATATGGCGAAATTAATTCACCGAGCGTAGGTGGCTACTATTTTGAATACTCGGGCAATAAGCTCATGAATATAGAACTAGTAACACAGGATGTAATAACAGGCCAATTAGTTTTCGAAAATCACAATACTGAAGGACTCCCCACAAAAGGCTCCATTTATTATGACTTTGGCAATGGTATGGAATTGTCCCAAACCTATAATTATACTTATAATGAAGATAGGATTGAAAGCGTTAGAATGCTAAAAACCGAAAATGGGGTATTAGTATTAAAGTATGAGAAAAACTATTTCTTCCAAAATGAGAATCTTGTAAAACAAGAAAATTATTATATTGTTAACGATTCAATGGAATTATTTTATACTTTTGAATTCTCTTATGATGAGAATAAGAACCCAGGCGCAATGTTTGGTTTACCTAAAATTGACTATTTAGCACTTAATTTTGATGACTTCAATCTTTTTCCATCAATAAGTATTTGTGATATAAATAATTACACATCAAGAACAGAGTATGATAAAGATGGAACTATTGATAAGGATTTCTCAATGCTGAGAACTTTTGAATATAATGATAAGGGCTATCCTTATAAATGCCAAACTAAAAACATGAGTGAAAGCTATATTTTTCTTTTAGAGTATAGTTACTAAAAATAAATACTATAAAAATAAATTAAAAACAGATTATGAAAATTAAAAAACTATTATTCCTATTGCTTATTGGGGTAAGTTTATTTTCTGCAGCATGCGAAAAAGAAGATGATGATGATGACAAAGATGATGTTGAAGATATCATTGTTCCAGCATCATTATTACTAAAAAGTTATATAGTCAGTGGAGACTTATTTACTTTTAGTTATACTGATCATAAAATGACATCTTTTGATATAGGTAATCCTAGTGGCACTGATACTTATATGACAATTAATTTTGAGTATTCTGGAGATAAGCTAATGAAGTGGGAAGCATCACAAGGTGGTGAAGTACTAGGCAATATGATTTTTTCAGATCATGGTTCAAATAATCTCCCTGCAAAGGCTGATTATTCTAGTATAAATGGAGGAACTTCTGAATTAATGGCTAAATATACTTACAATTACACTGGAGATAAGGTAGTAGAAGTATCAACAAGTGATGAATTGAGTGGTGGAATAATGGTATCAAAAGTAGTTTACACCTATGCAAATGATAATGTTGAAACTGAGGAAGTATATGATTTTGTTGGTGGCACTGCTGAACTAGCCTATACCTATGAATATACTTAGGATGATAAAATAAATCCTATGCAAAATATTGGCATATTTAATTTCTTTAATTATGCAATATTTAGAGGATTAAGTTTAACCGATGTAAACAACTATAACAAAAGAACTGTTTATGAAAGTGACGGCACTCTGAACAATGTAGAATCTCATAATAGAAGTTTTGACTATAATTCTAACGATAATCCTACTAAGTGCATGATTGTAAGCTTTAATGGAAATGATGAAGGCGTTATTACTTATAATTATTAGATCTAATCTTTATAATAGCAGTTATATAAAACCAACAAAGGCTTCAATTTTCAATTGAAGCCTTTGTTAGTTTTTATACAGTCTTTAAGAAAAAACCTTATGGATATTCTCTTTAAGTTCAGAGAATCTTTCCTCTTCGCAATGCTTAGAGTATATACCAACATAATCAGTTGCTTTACCTTTTGCAATATTAAACGATAAGAAAGAATCAAATAAATGGTAATTACAATTATTCTTTATTTTTTCTACTCCTTCAAGAAAAATATCCCACTCAATTAGTTTATCAATTTCAAAGAAATACATTCCATCAACTTTACTATTACGATATACGCCTTCTTGCATTTCAACAAACTCGGTATACTGCTTAAAGAATATAGTAGTCTCAAAATCCTTCACTTTTTTATTCTTAATAAATTCTATACCGGTTTTCTTAAGCTCATTAATAATAGAATCCAAAACAGAAACATCATGAGTATTAATTCTTATGCATTGAATCTCTTTATGTTCAAAATCAATATGCCCAGGCAGAATATCAATATCCAATTTTAATTTCTCATTAATAATATACGATTGACGAAGGATTTTATCCTGAAAACAATTAATCGATTTTTTAACCAGCAAATACAATCTCCAGCTTTTCTGATGTTTATTTGGTGGAAAATTCGACCTTGAGTAATAATTTGGATTTGGATCTGATTCCAAAATTAAAATATCTGAGATTCCACTATAAGATGATTTTCCTAGTTTATCTTCAAAGTTATAACAAGTTGTTCCGTATAAATCAATACTTTTCATTGTATGAACAGTTTTAAATAAAATTTTCTATAAATAATTTAGTGCTCAAATATAATAAATAAAAACACTTCAACACTATTAAAAATAAAAAAAATCATGAATTTAATCAATCGGCACCCATCAGTTGACAAATGGCAGTCTTCAGCCCTCAGTTGTCAGTAAAATGACTGAAGGCTGAAGACTGAAATAAAGACTTCTTTAAAACTCCTTTAACTCACCATTTTTATAGGCATCGTATGCTTGCTTTAGAGTAAACTCACCAGCTCCAATAAAGGATTTCACTCCTAATTTTTGCAGCACTGTACCAGCATTTCCTCCAGGGCCATTTCCTGTGATCATAACTTTTGCTTTAGACTCAGCAATTTTCTGCGCAGCGATAGGACCAGCTCCATGGGCTTCTTTCTCCACATCACTATTATCTATTGTGCTTAATTCATTCGTTTCTTCATTATATATAACAAAGAATTTTGCTCTTCCAAATCGAGCATCCATTTGTGATTCCCAAGTGTTTCCTTGGGCTGTAAAAACTATTTTCATATTTATATATTATTTAATTAATATTCTTTTCCTGCCAATTCATAATTTGGTGTTAGATAATAAATATCCGTAACACTTATTTCTAACACTCCCTTTACAATCTTCTGAGGCTTTAATTCTAAAATCCATTTTTTACCCTTCTCAAAGACCTCACCTTTGGTATGGTAAACTGCCGTTCCTTTAATCTGATACCCAATGGAGTCTTTCCACATTGCTAAAGTTACTTTATTATTTATCGCAATATTTTCAATGGTTTTATTATGAAATGTATCTATTGTCCATATTGTATTGTCATCAATTATCTTTTTTGAGGCAATTGCTGACACATTAGGACAACCATTGCTATCAGCGGTTCCAAGCGCCATTACCGGAACTTGTTCAAAGAAAGATTTAATACTATTATTCATCATAACTTATAATTATTATATCCTAAAAAAAAT
>JAOZPM010000043.1:0-21514 GCA_029932765.1 Bacteroidales bacterium
ACTATGAACGTTGCTTCTGCAACTAGTCCATTTACTGTATTTGCTGATCCAGATTCTACTGTTAAGTATACTATTGTTTCAGTTACTGATGGTCATTCTTGTAATACAACAGCTAATATCGATAGTATTACTGTATTTGTAAACCAATTAGCTACTGCAACAGCATCAGATAATGATACCATGTGCTTTGGTGATAGTGTACAATTGGCAATTAACTTTAATGGTGCTGCTCCTTATACATTTGATGTAACAGACGGAACAAATCCAATGAGTTTTACATCAGCTAGCGATATATTTAATGTATATGTTGGACCTGATGCAGCTACTACGTATACTCTTACTTCTATTGGCGATGCTAATGGTTGTGTAGCTAATAACCTTACAGAGGCAACAGAAGTGTTTGTAAATCCACTTCCTACTGCACCAACATTTACGGGTTTAGCTGCTGATTATTGTGAAGATGCTGCAGTAGTTACTCTTGTTGGAGCTCCTACAGGAGGTTTATTCTCAGGTAGCGGTATTACTGCTAGCGATTTTGATCCTTCAACAGCTGCTTCTGGCGCTAATGATATCGAATATCGTATTACAGATGCTAATGGTTGCGAGAATTTTGTAATTAATTCTACAACAATTAATACTCTTCCTTCTATAACGATTAGTGGTTTAGCTTCAGCATATTGTGTTGATGCTCCTGCTGCTACACTTACAGCTACTCCTACAGGAACTGGTGGAGTATGGTCAGGTGCAGTTAATGCTTCTGTTGAATTTGAAGCAAGTGTTAGTGGTGTTGGCAATCACACTGTTTATTATGAATTTACTGATGCCAATGGTTGTGTAAATATGGATAGTGCTATTACCTTGGTAAATGCGCTTCCTGTTGTTGCAGTAACAACTCTTGCTGATGTATGTTTTGATGAGCCTAACTTTATGCCTATTGGAGCAACTCCTGTGGGTGGTACATGGACTGGTGCAGGTGTAATGAGTAATTATTTTAATGCTGCTACTGCTGGTGCAGGATCACATTACCTTACTTATACTTTTACTGATGCTAATGGTTGTATAAATCTTGATAGTACTACTCAAGTTGTAAATGCACTCCCTGTTCTTACAGTTACAGGTTTTGCTAGTAATTATTGTGATAATGATGATGCTGATACATTAATAGCTTCACCTTT
This sequence comes from Bacteroidales bacterium, assembly GCA_029932765.1. GTDB lineage: Bacteria > Bacteroidota > Bacteroidia > Bacteroidales > UBA1556 > UBA6267. The sequence goes on from JAOZPM010000043.1 coordinate 1,176, forward strand.
GGGTGGAACATTCTATGGTTCTGGTTTAACTGCCAATGTATTTGATCCTACGGCTTCAAATACTGGTACTTTAAATATTCTTTATATGTATACTGATGCTAATGGTTGTTTCAATTCATTATCTTCTACTACTAATGTAAATATTAGTCCTATTGTTGATTTAGGATCTGATAATACTGTTTGTGAAGATGCCTCAGCAATATTAGATGCAGGAAATACAGGTTCTACATTCGTTTGGAATACTGGAGCTACTACTCAAACAATTAATATTGACACTACTGGCTATGGTATTGGAACTTATACATATTCTGTATTAGTTACTGATGCTAACGGCTGTGCTAATAGCAATGATGTTGATATAACTTACGAAGCTTTACCAACAAGTCAATTAAGCGATACATCATCAATTTGTGGTGTGGATGCAGATATTACTCTTGATGCAGGTTATGTATCAGGTAATACTTATAATTGGAGTAATGGTCAAACTTGGTCTTATATTACAATTAATTCTACTGACCTAGGTGGTACTACTGGCACTATGTCGCTAGTAATTACTAGTGCTAATGGTTGTATAACAAATGACGAAACTTATGTTTATTTCCGCGAAGAGCCAATTATTGACTTGGGAGCAGATCAAGAAGTATGTTTCAATCATGAATACACTATTGATGCAGGTACAGGTTATACTTCTTATTTATGGAATACTGGTGCTACTACGCAATCTATTACTGTTGACAGTAATGATTTCAGCATAGGAGATAACCTATATAAAGTTGAAGTTTATAATGATGTTAATTGTAGCGCTATGGATTCTGTAGTATTAGTTGTTGACCCTTGTACTGGTGTTGAAATGCCAGAACTTACAAAGGCTGACATTAGTATTTATCCAAATCCAACTAAAGGACAATTCCAAATTGATGTTACTGGATTAGAGAATAAAGAGTATAATCTTGATATCTTTAATTCTGTAGGTAAAATTGTATTTACTGAGAAAGTAACATACGATGGTACAGACACTCAAACATGGAAACTTGACTTTAGTACTTATGCTAAAGGAATTTATCATATTCGTTTAATCTCCAATGGAGACATTAAGGTTAAGAGAATTGTAGTTCAATAGTACATTTGTTTTCATAAGCAAAGATGGATTATATCCATTGAAGAGGCGACCAATTGGTCGCCTCTTTTTTTATATTCATTTTTATATTTATATTTTTTCTGAAGTAACGGCCAAGAATGACCGTTACACCTGTACAAACTGAAGTTTATATATTAAAGTAGTTTCAATCCATTAAATTTAATATATTTGTAAATATATTTTGATACAATAAACAAAACCCATAATCATGAAAAAAATATTTCTACTTATTGCAATGCTAATAATATTTGTTTTAGCATTAATATACTTATATCTAAGCAATACTGCTCCTCAATATTCAGGAACTATAATAAATAATTCTGTAAAAGACAGCACCGAAGTAATCTACGATAAGTATGGAATACCTCATATATATGCTAAAAGTGGCACCGATGCTTATTTTGCATTGGGCTTTGCTCAAGCACAAGAGCGTTTATTTCAAATGGTAATGCTAAGACGATTATCAAGAGGTAAATTGGCTGAGATACTTGGTCCAAAATTAATAGAGATTGATAAGCGAATGATAACGCTTGGCTTTAATGAATTTGCTGCCAAAAATACAAAGGCTACTTTGGAGTCTGGCGATAAAGAAATGATAAGCTACGCCAACGCATATCAAAAAGGAATAAATTCTTTTATTGATAATGGAAATCTACCAATAGAATTTACAATGCTGGGATTTAAACCAGAGCACTTTGTTTTTGAAGATATTTATACTACACTTGGTTATATGGCTTTAGGTTTTACCACAGGAATCACTAGCGAGCCTGTTATGCAATATATTCACGAAACTTTAGGAAATGACTATTCTATACTTTTTGAAGCAGACACTGCCGCTGGAAATATTAATTACCACCCTCATGCGGTAAAAGAAATTATTGCAAATAATATTATTTCTGAATTTAACGCTTTCCCTTACGATTTACCTTTCCCATATTGGGAAGGATCAAACTCGTGGTTGCTGTCCAAGGAAAGGTCAAAAAGCGGCAAAGCTATATTTGCAAATGATACTCATATTGGATATTCGCAACCTTCAGTTTGGTTTGAAGCGTATATGGAGTATCCAGGGTTTGATTTTTATGGTTATTACCTTGCAGGAATGCCATTTGCTATTATAGGACATAACCCTAACTTAGCTTGGGGAATTACAATTTTCCCAATAGATAATATGGACTTATACTACGAAACTACTAATCCTGAGAATAGCAATCAATATTTACAAGCTAACGAATGGAAGGATTATACCATAATTGAGCATATTATTAAAGTGAAAGATTCTACCGATGTGGTTTATAATGTAAAGATAAGCGAAAGAGGGCCTATACTAACAGACGCCTTTAATCAAACCCTTCAGAAAGAGGGCAAAGAGGTATCACTTTGGTGGCCGTTATATCATATAAAATCTGATGCAGTACAAGCTACATTTATTATGAATAATGCTCGTAATATTACTGAATTTGCTAAAGGCCTGCCTATGATAGATATTCTAGGTTTGAATATTATGTATGCCGATATAGACGATAATATAGCTTGGTGGGCTACAGGGCTTATTCCTAAACGCACTACTGGGCTTAGTAGTAAAAAGTATATGGATGGAGCTACTGACACATTAGCTCATGAGTTTTATTCTTTTGGTAAAAATCCTAAACTTATTAACCCTAAAAGAGGATATATAATATCGGCAAATAATTCGCCAGGAATGTACGATTCTTTATATGTGCCAGGGTATTATTCTCCTGGGTATAGAGCACAGAGAATTGAAAAATTACTGACATCGAAAGATAAATGGAATATAGAAGAGTTAAAAGCAGTGCAATTGGATGTTTTCTCGGAACGAGATTTAAGACTTGTAAATATCATTCTTGACGAAGCTGATCAATCTATTTTAGATAGCGATGAATTGAAAGCCCTGCGATCATGGGATGGAAATTATTATGTAGAATCCGTTGGCGCAACCATATTTACAAGGGTACTTTATGAAGTATTGGCAGGAACTTTTATCCCTCAAATAGGCGAAAAACGTTTCTCAGAACTATTACATACCTATGCTTTTAAAGCAAATATTGAAAGATTAATTTCTGATAAAAATTCAGTTTGGTTTGCAGAAAATAGAAATGAAATATTCAATAAAGCAATAAACAAAGCTATAAAATCATTAAATTCTCAATTGGGAAGCAATGTTGCATCTTGGAATTGGGGAAGAGTACATCAACTAGAACATGTACATGCTATTGGCCGCAAAAAACCATTTGATAAAGTATTTAATGTAGGGCCTTTCCCAAAAACAGGAAGTAATGAAGTGGTGGATAAAGAAGGTTTTACTTATGGTAATAATAAGAGTATAAAAGTAACTTCAGGCCCGGCACTAAGATGTTTTGTAGATTTTGCAGAACCCCAAAATGGTATTGGAATTATTCCTACTGGTCAATCGGGAAATATTATGAGCCCACATTATAGCGATCAAGCCCAAATGTTTGTTGATGGAGAATACCGTGCTCATATTATGAATAAAGATGAGCTGCCTACAAATAGAATTCTGTGGATAGTGAATGAATAACTCCTAAATTTGCAAAAATCCCCAATACGAAAACATCATATTGGGGATTTTTTTATTTATTCGATTTCTACTTACAGAATTGTAGTAAACTCAAAATGTTCAGTAATCGATTGATTTTCAGAAATACGTTTAATAACATCAGCAAAAAGATGTGCTGTAGAAAGGAAATTCATTTTCTTACAGTCTTTAGTGATATCTCTAGCTATTGTATCGGTAAGAATAAGTTCATCAAGTGATGAATTCGCAATATTCTCATATGCATTTCCTGAAAGTACAGCATGAGTAGCTATAGCACGAACAGAATTTGCTCCTTCTTCCATCATAAGGTCTGAAGCTTTGGCAATAGTACCAGCAGTATCAATAATATCATCAACAAGAATTACATCCTTACCTTTAACATCACCAATTACTCGCATACTTTCAATTTTATTGGCTCCACCTCTTTGCTTAAAACAAATCACAAGATCTGTTTTCAAAAATTTAGCATAAGCAGCAGCACGTTTTGCTCCACCAGCATCAGGAGATGCCATTACAATGTTCTTCAAATTTAAGCTCTGAAGATAAGGAACAAATATTGAAGAAGCATACATATGGTCAAAAGGCACATCAAAGAAACCTTGAATTTGATCGGCATGAAGGTCCATAGAAACAACTCTATCAACACCAGCAGCAGTAAGCAGGTTTGCAATAAGTTTTGCTCCTATTGGCACACGAGGCCTATCTTTTCTATCCTGACGAGCAAAGCCAAAATATGGCATTAATACAACAACTTTTCGTGCTGAAGCTCTACGAGCCGCATCGATCATCATAAGCAATTCCATAATATTATCAGTTGGAGGATTTGTGCTCTGCACAATAAATACATCATGTCCTCTTATGGTTTCGCCAAAGGCTGGTTGAAATTCACCGTCACTAAATCTAGATAAGGTTACTTTTCCTAATTCCATTCCATATATTTTAGCTATTGCTTCTGCTAATTTTGTATTCGAATTTCCTGAGAATATAGATACTGGGGCGATTTTCATAAAATATATATTTAAAAAATTGATTTTGATACAATAAATAGAGATTACAAAAGTATTAAAAACTCCGATATATAATGTACTTTTTATTAAAAAAATATCGCTAAATAGATAACAGATTTGAATATAAATAGAATTCCTTGCTAGGGACATATTTCCTCAATAAAACCAAAATAATAATTACATTTTTCAATACAATAAAAACTATATTTTTGTGCAAAATAAATATCTTATGATTAAGACGATATTGCTACTATTTATAATGCTTTCTGGGCTTTCTTTAATCGCTCAAAACGAGAAACGCCAACACTTTTTCGTGCAGTCAAGAGGGTTTTATGGAAAGCCAATAGCTTATTCGGATAGTTTATCTCCTGATCAATTAAACTCTAACTTTATTGCTGCGGATATTCGCATAGGTGTTCAGGCTAATGGTGAACGCTCTAAAGATCAGTTTTTAGGATTTCAACAATATGGCGTTGGGATATTTCATGCAAACCTAAATAATGAAATTCTTGGAAATCCTTGGGGTATTTATACTTTTGTTTCTGTACCTTTATATACCAATAATAGTTTTACTCTATACAATGATGCTAGCTTTGGAATAGGCTTTGGATTTAATGAATATGACCCAATAACTAACCCAAAGAATGATATTATAGGTTCGGATATAAATGCATATTTCACAATTGGAGTAAAAGCAGCATATAGTTTAAATGATAGATTTACAATAGATGCAGGTGCAGAATTCCAACATTTCTCCAATGGAACATTAAAAACTCCCAATAAAGGATTAAATATGTACTCAGGACATTTAGGCCTAACGTATTTTTTCAATTCAATAAATGAAGAAACATATACTCCAGCGGAGAAAATTAGCAAACCCGTTCCTAAAATAGAAAAATATAACGAAATGACCTTTGTTTATTCCATTGGAGGGAAATCTACATTGGCAAATTATGGCAAGCCTCCTAATTATTTAATGACAAGTATTGTTATAGATTACTATAGGCGATACCATCATATTGCAAAATATGGAGGCGGCATAGAATATATTTACGATGGTACATATGTTGCTGACTATACTGAAGCCCAAAGTTTCGACAAATACTCGTTTATAGCAATTCATGCATCACATGAGTTATATTTCTCTAAATTTGCATTTGTTTCTCACTTAGGTACATATCTATGGAAAGGCACTCCTGGCAAAGGTTGGGTGTATGCAAGAGTAGGACTAAGATATTATATTTCTGAGCATTTTATTGCCAATCTAACGCTCAAAACAGAAAATGGATTCAAAGCAGATTTTATTGAAGCGGGTATTGGTTATAGATTTAAGTTCAAAAAAAATAAGACGGAATAATGGATAGCGAAAATCAATATATCTGGGGTCACCAAAGACGTTTCAATGCTTATGCACAATATTTTAAGAAGCATTTTGGAGAAAGAGTGCAGAAATTAAGTATCGATGCTGGATTTACATGTCCCAATAGAGATGGAACCGTAGCGCGTGGCGGCTGTACTTATTGCAATAACGAATCTTTCAATCCTTCATATTGTAGTCCCGAGAAACCTGTTGACCAACAACTTTTAGAAGGAATGGAATTCCATTCGAACAGATATAGAAGAGCTGGTAAATATTTAGCTTATTTTCAGGCATATTCAAATACCTATAAACCCCTTGAGGAGCTTAAGCAAATATATTCGAAGGCATTGGATGTACCGGGAGTGGTTGGACTTGTAATAGGGACTCGCTCCGATGCTATTGATGAAGAAAAACTTGAGTATTTTGCTGAATTATCGAAAAGTAAATATGTAATTATTGAATATGGTATTGAATCCTGCTACGATAAAAGCCTAGAGATGATGAACCGTGGGCATGATTTTGAGAATGTAAGCAAAGCCATTCAGCTGACCCATGATTATGGAATTAATGTTGGCGGACATATGATGTTTGGTCTGCCTGGCGAAAGCATTGAAATGATGATGGCAGAGGCTGAAATACTTAATGAATTACCTCTTAATACCATAAAATTTCATCAGCTACAAATAATTACTAATACTGCTATGGCAAAGGATTATAAAATAAATCCTCAGAATTATGATTTCTTTACTCTTGATGAATATGTAAACTTTATTGTAGATTTTACCGAGAAACTTAATCCTAATTTTGTAATTGAGAGATTTGCTGGAGAAGTACCTCCACGTTTTCTTGCTGGCCCCACATGGGGAAATATTAGAAATGATCAAATTCTAAATAAAATTGAAAGAGAATTTCAGATTAGAGATTCGTGGCAAGGAAAATTAATAACTAATAATAAATAAAATACTAAAAATAGATGAAGAATATATTACTCCTTATTATAATAATCCCTGCTTTTTTATTGGGCTCTTGCGGGAATAATCCTTACAAGGATAAAAAAGAAAACCGCATAAAAGGGCTACGAATAATTTCTCTAGTGCCTTCTATTACTAAAGAGATTGAGCAATTAGGATTAATAGACCAAGTAGTTGGTGCAACTTCATTTTGCGATATTTCCAAAAAAAATCCTGAACTAATTGTAGGTTCTGCCATAAGCATAAATGAAGAAAAGATTTTGCTCCTAAAACCCGATATAGTATTCTCATCAACGCTCACTAAACCCGAATCAGAAGAAATCCTTCGCAAAAATGGGATAAAAATAGTAAGCATGAATAAGCTAAGTAGTTTTGACGATATTTGTACTCACTATATTGCTTTAGGAAAAGAATTGGATAAAGAACAAATTGCTACAGAATTTGTTACTAAGTCAAGAAAGAAACTTGATAGCATTATTTCTACAATTCCTAAAACTAAAGAAAGACCTAGGATATTTTTTCAGCTTGGAGCTAAGCCATTGGTAACTGTTTTAAGTGGCACATTTATGAACGACTTTATTATATTTGCAAATGCTGATAATATTTATTCTGATATAAGTAATATAATTGTTAGTCGCGAAAGTGTAGTCCTTAGAAACCCTAGTCATATTATCATTTCATCAATGGGATCTATTTGTGGACAGGAGAAAATTATATGGAATGACTATCCTGATATTGATGCAGTTAAAAATAATAATATTTTTAAGGTAGAGAGTGTATCAACACCTACAGTGGCCGCATTTGTAAAGCATTTTGAGATTATCAAAAACGAACTATACGGCAAATAGAATCAAAATATAAAATGGATAAACGCATAAAAAAGTGGGTAATAAGTTTGTTGTCGTTGCTAATAATACTAATAGCAACAATAACACTAGCATTATGCGTTGGCGAAATGAATATTTCTATAGTAGAATTGATAGAAATACTAAATAAGAAATCCGGTATTGAGTATTCAATACTTATGAATATCAGGATTCCAAGAGTGCTATTAGGAATAGCAGTAGGAGGCTCATTAAGCATCTCGGGATTAGTGCTTCAGGCAATATACCGCAACCCCTTGGTAGAGCCATATACTTTAGGAATATCGGGTGGCGCTGCACTTGGTGTAGCATTAGGAATTGTATTTGGTGCTACTAGCTTTTTCTCAATATTCTCATTACCAATTTATGGTATTATAGGGGCATTTATTACCATCGTAATAATGTACTTCCTGAGTATGAGAAGAACGCATCTAAATATAAATTCTATACTGCTAACTGGAGTGATGATAAGTTTTATTTCCTCCTCGGCTATTATGTTTTTATTGGCAACAACTACTTCTCAAAAGCTTCAAAATATTATCTTTTGGACAATGGGTTCTCTAGATCAGCCAAACAAATCATTAATAATAATTGTATTAACTGCATCGGTAATTGGATTGGGTGTTTTTTATTATTTCGTAAGGCAACTCAACGCATTGCGTTTAGGCGAAAGCCATGCTAAACATCTTGGAGTAAACACTTCACTAATTATCAAAATACTTTTTATTGTAGCATCGGTAATTACTGGCATTAGCGTGGCAACAGTTGGAGTAATAGGCTTTGTGGGCTTAGTAGTACCACATTTATTACGTTACTTATTAGGCAACGATTACAGAATACTCCTTATAAGTACATTTCTTGGAGGGGCAATATTCCTAATACTATCAGATATATTATCACGTACTATAATATCGCCAAATGAACTTCCTATTGGTGTAATTACTGGATTAATTGGTGGTACAATTTTTATTATTGCCGTTAGTAAATCCAATAAATTATTAAAGTTTTAAGGCTATGGCAAATATTTTATCAATCCAAAATATAAAATCGGGTTATGGTGATAAGACTATTATTAAAGATATTAGTTTTAAAGTTGAAACTGGCTTACTTACTGGAATAATAGGTCCAAATGCCTGTGGAAAAACAACTCTTTTCAGAACTATAATAGGAGATATAAAGCTTAATTCTGGAAGTATAATAATCGATAAAACTGATATTTCGAAACTATCGCTAAAAGAAAGAGCATCGAAGATTGCTATTGTAACTCAAGGTTTTGACCTGCCAAATCTTAGCGTTGAAGAATACGTTCTTCTAGGACGTTATCCGTATAATAATCGCTTTCAGTTTTTTGAGAATAAAGATGATTATACAATTGCACATAAGTATATGCAACTTACAGATACTTATAAATATAAAGATAAGCAACTAAACGAACTTAGTGGTGGAGCGCAACAGTTGGCATCAATTGCCAGAGCACTAACCCAAGAGCCTGAATTATTACTGCTTGATGAGCCAACATCACATTTAGATATTACTCATCAGGTGCAAGTGCTAAATCTTATTCGTAGGCTAACAAAGGCGATGAAACTAAGTGTATTAATGATAATCCATGATTTGAATTTAGCAGGTGAATATTGCGAAAACCTAATAATGATGAACGAAGGCAATGTGCATAAAATGGGAACCACTGAAGAAGTTCTAAATTATAAAGACATTGAGGAAGTCTATAAAACAATAGTCATAACACAAAAAAATCCCATATCAAATAAGCCCGCTGTTTTTCTTGTTTCTGAGGAAGGTAATACAATTTAGCAATGACAATAAATCCAAAATATATATTTCTTATATCAATATTAGCACTATTTATAAACTCATGTAATAGGAATTCGAACAAAGTATTGGAAGAACCTAAGTACAGCAATGAAGATATGTATATTAAACACTTTGCATATTCATTAGTTTATAATGAAAAAAATGAACAGGCCGACTGGGTTGCTTATTGCCTTAAAAAAGAAGAGCTTAAGAAGAATAATAAACGCAAGGGGAATTTTAGGGTTGACACACTAATAATTACTCATACTGCAAACAGCAACGACTACTATAAGTCGGGTTATGACAGAGGACATCTTGCTCCAGCAGCTGATATGACGTGGAGTGAACAAGCCATAAGCGAGAGTTTCTATTATAGTAATATCTCACCTCAAAATATATCATTCAATAGAGGAATTTGGAAAAAACTTGAAAATAAAGTGCGAGAACTTTCAATAAAATATGATTGTATATATATTTGTACAGGACCCATATATAAAGGGAAAATATCAACAATAGGAGATAATAAAGTTGCTGTTCCATCACATTTTTATAAAGCCTTAATGATATACAATGACACTATACATCAAAGCATTGCATTTATTATTCCCAATAAAAAAAACAATAAGCCCCTTACTGATTACGCAATAAGCATCGATAGTTTAGAGAACGTTATTGGGCTCGACTTATACTTCTCCCTTCCTAATTCCAAAGAAAAAGTAATGGAAAATAGTTATAATATTAGATATTGGTTTTATTAGTCATCTAAAAGTATTACTTTAGCACTTAGGAAACTAAAAAAAAGCATTATGTACGAAGAACTACAAGCATTAGATATCATCCGTATAAATTTTAGTGAGGGCGGCCTCGTTGCACTAAACATAACATTAGGAATAATAATGTTTGGAGTGGCTTTGGGTATACGTTTACGAAAGTTTAAAATACTATTTCTTAAGAAGCCTAAAATGATTCTTGTGGGATTACTTTCACAATTTATTGCTTTGCCAGCATTTACTTTTCTTCTTACTTTAATTCTTAAAGATTATATAACCGAAGGAATAGCTTTAGGGATGATACTAGTAGCAGCAGCACCCGGAGGCAATATCTCTAACTTCATTTCATCTTTGGCAAAAGGTAGTGTGGAATTATCCGTAAGCCTCACCGCAATAGCTACATTAGGCGCAGTAATCCTAACCCCTTTCAACTTTGCATTTTGGGGAGGATTATATATAAAATATGCTGATAGAGGAGATGGTGGAGGACTATTAAGAACATTAGAAATAGACAATTTACAGATGTTTCAATCGGTCTTTATTCTCTTGGGAATTCCTCTTATTTTAGGAATGCTTTTCGCTTGGAAATATCCCAAAATCACTGAAAAGATTAAAAAACCCATACAGACAGTGTCGGTAGTTATATTTATGCTCTTTGTTGTAATAGCGTTTATAAAGAATTTTGATATCTTTGTTTTATATATTAAGTGGATTACTGTAATTGTACTTATACACAATGCATTAGCGCTAATAACTGGCTTTAGTATTGCTTCTTCCTTTGGTATAAAGCGTCGCGAAAGGCGTAGTATAACCATTGAAACAGGTATTCAGAATTCTGGCTTGGCATTAGTATTATTGTTTAACCCAGCAATTTTCCCTGATTCACTACCTCTTGGTGGAATGATGTTTATTGCCGCTTGGTGGGGAATTTGGCATATGATTTCTGGATTGGGATTAGCATATTTCTTCTCTAAAGTTCCTTTAAAACATTTTTAATTGTGGATACAAATCCTATTTTATTGGTTTCAGCTACTCGATTAGAAATTCAAGCTATTATTGATAATAATACTTTGGAAATTTCTGATGATCTAATCTCGACATCAATAAATAATCAATCGATTGAAATATTAATTACAGGAGTTGGCATACATGCTATGACCTACTCCTTAACCCGCTTATTATCTAGTAAATCCTATAAATTTATTATACTTGCGGGTATTTCTGGGAGTTTCTCGGAGCTTATTCCAATTGGAAGTATGGTAAATGTAATGTCCGAAAGCTTCTCTGATTTAGGGGTTAATTCTGATAATGGATTCCAAACTCTGTTTGATATGGGCTTGGCAAATCCTAATCAATGGCCATTCTCTAATGGAATTATGGATAATTATACTCTCATAAACAATAAGGTAGTTGAGAATATAAAGATTGTAAAAGGAAGTACCATTCAGAGTATTCAAGCTACTAAAGAAAATAATACTGCTATAAATCTTGATGTAGAAAGTATGGAAGGAGCAGCCTTTTTCTACTGCTGCATGATGCAAAAACTTCCTTTTATACAAATAAGAAGCATTTCTAACTACGTTGGAGAAAGGGATAAAAGCAGATGGAATATTCCTCTGGCTGTGGATAATTTAAATAATACTATTGTTGATATTTTGAAAGAGATTAGTTAAGAATACTATTTAAGAAATCATCTTAATACCACTTATAAGATATAATTACTTCCTCATAATTATATATCGTAGGAGTTTAGGGCTTTGTAAGGTGATAAAGAAGTAACTATGAGCACATACACACAAATAATATATCAGATAGTCTTCACGACTAAAAACAGAGTACCCTGTCTCACAAAAGACAATAGAGAAAGTTTATACTCATATATTTGGGGGATTATCAAAAATAAAAAATGCCATTTGTATCGCATAGGAGGAGTGGAAGATCATATTCATATAATAACACACTTACACCCAAGTGTTGCATTAGCCGACTTAGTAAAAGATATAAAGACTTCAAGCAGCGCTATGATAAAAGCAGAAAAGATGTTTAAACATTTTACGGGATGGCAGATAGGTTATGGAGCTTTTACATATTCCGTAGAAGCAAAAAGCAACTTAATAAATTATGTAAAAAATCAAGAAGCTCATCATAAAGCTAATGACTATAAATCAGAACTAGAAACCCTTTTAGAAGAACACAAAATAGAATACGACAAAAAATACTTACTTTAATCTTCCATCATATACTATAAAAAACCTTAAACCACTCTGTGGTTTCAAAAACATGATATGTCAATAGCCCCGAACTTCGTTCGATGCTATTATACTTGTAGTCCTTCAGACTTCTAAATTATACATTTCTCACGACTGCAACGCAGTCAAAGGTAAATAACCCTGTACGATAGTGCAGGGAAAACTGTACGATAGTACAGGGAAAACTGTACGATAGTGCAGGGAAAACTGTACGATATACATGAGTAACTGTACGATAGTGCAGGGAAAACTGTACGATATACATGGGTAACTATACAGAAGGGGGAAACGTCTGTAGGGTATCAGCTACAAAACAAAAATCTAGCTTTATCAATAAGCTAAATGATCACCACCAACGGCACATAAATAAATAGTTATCTCTTTTTTTTATCTTCAATTCTTACCCATAATCCTTTTCTGAAAAACATATTATAGAATTTTGGCGAATTAAACACTAAATAAAAACTATTATTTTCTCTATAAATTGTAGGGTTCGAATTTAACACATGATGGGTTGGCTTCTTCATTTCTATAACAAGTCTCTCCGAATTAAATGGTTTTACTGTTGAAATTACTCCTCTATAGGTTTTTATTATATTATCTTTTTCAGTAACATAAAAGAAGATACTATCTTCTTCTGATATCTTAAATCTAAAACTATCATATTGCCAATCTGCTTGTTTACCGCTAAAGAAACTTCTATCTATAATATACTCTCCATAATAATCATTTTTCTCTAAATAATTATTTCCTATAATAGCTCGAGCAGTTGTTGCTAACATAACTATTAAAATAATTATTCCCCAAATTACACCTAGTATTTTCCCAAAAATTAACTTCCTTGTAACTAGCCAAATAATTAGTAATAAAATGCTTAAAGGTAAAACTATAAAAACTAACCCAAGATTAAATCCGAATCCCCTATTTTATTTATTAGTGCTCATATCTCTTTCAGCTATCATAAATCGATAAACAATTTTCCAAACAACATAAGCAATAATACTTCCCAATATAGCTCCTCCAATAACATCACCTGGATAATGTACTCCGAGATAAATACGGCTATAACCTACAAGCGAAGCCCATAAAAAAAACAAAATATAGCTTTTAGGATATTTAGAGAAAACAGCCAATGACATAAAACTTGCGATAGCAAACATATTAGAAGCATGAGAGCTCACAAAACCATAATTACCTCCACAATGATTGCCAACAATATGCACCATATCTATAAGTTGTGGATTATGACAAGGACGAAGTCTTTCGAAAACGTTTTTAAAGGCATGAACTGATGTATAATCTGCTAGCCCAACAACAGCAACTAACGCCAATACAACAATAATCCCTTTTTTGCCGTATTGCTTTATAATAAGATAAATAAAGAATAGCCAAAGTGGAATCCATGGCGTAGTTTTAGAAACCCAATACATAATAACATCAAATACAGAATTATGCATTCCATTGAAAAACAGAAAGATCTCTGTATCAATATTTAGTATTGTTTCTAACATTCAGCTAATTATATCTGAAACCCATTAAATTTACTAGTAAACCCCTATAATTCTTCATTCATCTTAACCCAAAGCTTATCTTTTAATTCAGAAATACCTTGCATTGTGATTGAAGAAATAAATACCATTTCAATATCTTTAGGCAATTCTGCTTTAAGATCTTCTATCATTTCTTCATCAAAAATATCGGATTTTGTAACTGCAAGAACTCTAGATTTATCTAATAATTCAGGATTATATAGTTTAAGTTCATTAAGAAGTATATTGTATTCTTTCACAATATCGTCGGTATCAATAGGCACCATAAACAATAGAGTAGAATTCCTCTCTATATGTCTTAAAAATCTTAGGCCAAGCCCTTTACCTTCGTGCGCTCCTTCTATTATACCAGGAATATCAGCCATTACAAAAGACTTATTATCATGATAGGATACAATCCCTAGGTTTGGCTTAAGTGTAGTAAAATGATACTCAGCAATCTCAGGACGTGCTGCCGAAACCACCGATAATAAGGTAGACTTTCCTGCACTTGGGAACCCTACAAGGCCAACATCGGCAAGGATTTTAAGCTCCATAACAACCCATCCTTCTTCTAGATCCTCGCCTGGCTGGGCATACATTGGAGTTTGGTTGGTAGATGATTTAAAATGCACATTACCAAGTCCTCCTCTTCCTCCACGTTTAATGATAATCTCTTGACCATGATCCATTATTTCTCCAATAAAATCACCAGTTTCGGCATCCTTAATCAAAGTGCCTAAAGGCACATCAAGATATTTATCAGCGCCATCGGCACCAAAACTTTCTGATTTACTACCAGACTCACCATGTTCTGTTTTAATATGTTTACGATAGCGCAGGTGCAATAATGTCCAATATTGCTCATTACCACGAGCAATAATATGACCACCTCTGCCGCCATCACCACCATCAGGACCTCCTTTAGGAATATACTTCTCCCTACGCATATGCGTCGATCCTCTACCACCATTACCACTCTTGCAATGGATTTTTACATAATCAACAAAGTTTGAACTTGCCATAATTATAATGCCTAATGTTCTTTAATTAACTTACTTACTAAGCTATCTACCTCTTGGAAAATGCTTTCTGTATCACCCTCACCATCAATACTAATATACTTATCTTGTACTTTATAAAAATTACTCACATGGTCCTTTATTGTATCTTCCCACATCGCCAAACGGTGAATAATTAAATCAGTATTTTTATCATAAGTACGGCCTTTATCAGACTGTCCACGTTTTGACAAACGTTTTATTGCACTTAAAGTATTTGTTCTAATTTCAACAGCAACATCTACATGAGAATCCATTTTTTTCAAAAGACCATCAAGAATATATGCTTGCACTGTAGTTCGTGGAAATCCTTTAAAAACATAACCATCAACATGTGGATTTTCTCTTATAAAACGCTCCATTAAACGAATAGGGTACTCATCTGGAACCATATCTCCATTTTCTACATATGGCTGACATTTTTTTCCAATCTCAGAACCAATAGCTATCTCCTCACGCATTATCTTGCCTGTAGAAATATATGCCAAATTATGCTCTTTAGCCAGTTTTTTTGCTTGAGTACCTCTACCCGAGCCTGGGATTCCTGTTACAACAACATTAAAATATTTACGCTTCAAGGTTTTATCAATAGCATTATTCAATCTTTCAGTAATATCATCAATACTACCTACGCCATCAATAGAAATATACTTTCCTCTACCTTTATAAAAGTCAATAAGAGGCATGGTTTTATCTTCATATTCCGTAAGTCGCTTTTCGATAACCTGAATTGTATCATCAGAGCGTCCAGAGGTTTTACCTCTTTCGAGTAGTCTGGCTTTTAGCTCATCACCAGGCACTTCTAAGCTAAGCATAAAAGTAAGTGAAGTACTAAGCTTTGACAATAATCCATCAAGAATATATGCTTGAACTACAGTTCTTGGGAAACCATCAAATAATATTCCATCCTTAGCCTCACTTCTAATTCTTTTTTCAATAATCTGAACAATTAGATCATCACTAACAAGTTGACCAGCAGCAATAACATCTTTTGCTTTTTGTCCCAAGTCACTACCTTCAGCAATCTCTTTTCGTAAGATATCCCCAGTAGAAATGTAAGTAAGATTATACTTTTCAATAAGGTACTTTGATTGAGTACCTTTTCCTGCGCCCGGAGGGCCAAATAAAGCTATGTTTAGCATTTAAAAATGTTTTATATGTTTATTGTATTATAATATATATGTCTTTCAAATTTCTTCCTAGCTGGTCATAATCAAGTCCGTAACCTACAATAAATTCGTTGCCTATTTCAAAGCCAACATAATGAACCTCATAATCTTTTTGGAATGCTTTAGGCTTAAAAAATAATGTGGCAATTCTAATACTTGAAGGTTTTCGCTCTTGTAAATCGGCCAATAAATCACTCATTGTAATTCCAGTATCAACAATATCTTCAATAATTACAATATCACGACCCTCAATACTATGGTTCAAACCTATCAATTCTTTAACCTTCTCCGAAGATTCTGTTCCATGATATGATGCTAATTTTACAAAAGAAATTTCACAATTATAAGGATATACTTTCATTAAATCGCTAGCAAACATAAAGGCTCCATTAAGCACTACTATAAATATTGGATTTTTGCCTTGATAATCTTTAGCTATTTCAAGAGATAAGCGTTCTACCTCTTTCAGTATATCTATACCTGAAATATGTGGCTCAAATGTTTTATCATTCAATCTAATATTAGCCATAATACTTTTTTTCTTTGTTAATAGCTTAAAGCAATTATAATTTGCAAATATAAAGTTTTTTATTATTCTTATTTTAACGAATTAGGCATGTTCCTAAATATTAAAAAGCCTAAGACTTTTTAAAAAAAATCTTAGGCTTCAATCTGTTAATTTAGTGATTAATCAATTTTAATAATAGAAAGATTAAACATTTAGAATCTCTATTTTTTCTCTAACTAAATCCAGAGATTCCTAATAGCTCAAAATTAAATAATTAAACTATTCAAATACTAAAATAATGTATCCTATTCAATAAAAACTTACCTTTTTAACAAAACTATACCTAATTCTAGGTAGTCTATTTATACAATGGGCATTCCCGCCATTTAATTTTTAATGAAAATTTAAGAATCTACAATTAGAAACAGCCACGAATGACCGTTACACTTTAATGTACAATGGGCATTCCTGCCCGTTGACTTTAATAATTCTTTATTCAACAATAACCCAAATTGGGCAATGATCGCTTTGAAAAGCATCTGGCTGAATACCTGCAGATTTTAGCTGTGGCAAAAGATTATCTGTTATCATATTATAATCTATACGCCAGCCCTTATTATTTGCTCTTGCATTAGCTCTATAGCTCCACCAAGAATAATTATCTGGATCCTTATTCAAATGTCGGAAAGTGTCAATATAGCCCTCGGCAAGAAAATCAGTCATCCACTGTCGCTCTTCTGGCAAAAAACCTGAGCTCTTCGCATTACGTTTAGGCGCATGTATATCAATTGCCTCGTGGCAAATATTATAATCACCACTAATAATAAGTTTAGGTCTTTCTTTTCGCAATTCTAAAATATATCTATTAAAATCCTTAAGCCACTCCATCTTAAATTCTTGACGAATATCGCCCGACGAACCTGATGGGTGATAAACACTTATAACGCTTATATCTCCAAAATCGGCACGTATAAATCTACCTTCAAAGTCATATTTTTCAATTCCAATTCCTTTTACAAGCTTATCGGGAGTAGTTTTGCATAATATTGCAACGCCACTATACCCCTTCTTTTGCGCAGAAAAACTATAGGTTTCGTATCCCAATGCTGCAAAATCGAAATTAGGAATCTGATCCTCCTGAGCTTTCGTTTCCTGAATGCATACTACATCTGCATTGCTTTCTTCCAACCAACTTAAGAAATCTTTCTTTACTGCGGCACGAATGCCATTTACATTATACGATACTACTTTCATTATTCAATCTTTTTAGTTTCTATGCAAGCCTAATTTTTTTATCTTTGTTTTCATTATTTATAAATGCAAACTTAACATCTTTAATTAGATATATGTATAAAAGCTCACTTATATTTCTTTTTATTATTACCATTAGTATTTATTCTAAGGCCCAATGCCCACTTAATATTAACCAAGCCCCAACTATAAATACCAATGGTCAAATTTTATATTATTCATTCAATGGAAATACTATAAACCAAGGTTCTGGATCATATACTGCAACAATTTCAGGAGCAACGTATTCCACAGGTATTTGTGGACAGGCGATGGAATTTGATGGAGTAGATGATTTTGTAAAGATTGATCCTTTTATTTCTTTAACAGGTAATTATACTGTTTCTGCATGGATATATATTAATAATATGCAGAATAGCATGGCAGTTTTCACAACTCGAGATCAATGCGCTACTACATACCGAGGATACTCTCAAGGTGAGATATTTATTAATTACTATAATACTGCCTCTAGCAATTTTCCTCAAGAATTAAACTATAATGTAAATGTTCATCAGAATTGCACTGGATATTCAAATGGAGATAGATATAATGCAGTAAATTACACTTTTGCAACCGGAAGTTGGCACCTTATTACTGTTAGTGTTCAAAATAATAGCAGTGAATCTCGTATAATAAAATACTATATCGACTGTCAGCAATATACTAATAATCAGCATCTAAACACTAGTACAGCTGCTGCATTTAGTCCAAATAATAACAATAAAACATTTATTGGAGCAGTATCAGAGGTTAATAATTTTATTTATAGTTTTAATGGCAAAATAGATGAATTCAGACTATTCAACAGAGTATTGCCAATTGACGAAGTTTTGGATTTATACCATAGTTGCAAACCTTTAGATATAAACATCTCTACTTATAATGGCATTTGCACAGGAGATTCAGCATTTATAGAACTGGAGAATACTCAAACAGGAGTAAGCTATCAGCTTTATGACTCTACAAATCAACAGTTTATTGGAGGAAGTATTAATGGTGGTTGCAATACGATTTCTTTTAGCACAGGGCTTATTACTTCTTCTACCGATTTTTATATTAAAGCAACAAATACAGGCTGTACTGTGGTTTTAGATACAATAATAAGTCTGAATCCAAATAGTGGAGCATCATCTAATTATTACGATACCATTAATGTATGTTTAAACGAATCTATATTAATTAATGGAAACTTATACTATCCACCAGCATCTATTATTGATTCGTTGCTAAGTGTAGCCGGTTGCGATAGTATAAATCATACAACTCTATTGGCAATAGCACTACCACAAATAGACCTTGGCAATGACACCTCAATTTGCAATGGCGATAGTATAAATCTTCAAATACCTTCTACTTTATCGAATATAACATGGAGCACAGGGAGCAATCAGCCTAGTATATGGGCAAATACAGCAGGGCAATATTGGGTAGTAGCAAGTGATACAATGTGTAGTAATTCGGATACCATTAATATAAATAATTCATCCACAACTATTATCGATATAAACGACACAAGCTTTTGTATTGGCTATAAATGGTTAATTACTTTGCCCACACAAAATCAGTATCAATGGTTTAATGGGAGCACTAATAATTCTATTGTTATAGTTGATTCTGGAGATTATTGGGTAAACATTACTGACAAATGCAAAACCTATAAGGATTATTTTTCCGTACACACTATTGATTGCTATTGCCAAATTACAATACCAAATGCGTTTACTCCCAATGGTGATGGAATAAATGATGTATTTTTTCCGGTTATTAACTGCAGATTGGATATATACCGCTTATATATATTTAATAGATGGGGCGATCTAATATTTGAGTCTTTTAATCAAGACGAAACATGGGATGGGCGCTATAAGGGCAGCGATGTTACAGATGGTGTTTATTTTTATCGCATGGAATACCTTCATGAAGAAACTAATGAAAATGAAGATTATAAAACAGGCAGTGTTACTATTCTAAGATAATTTTTATAACAAATTCATTCTTTCAGCATCTTGCCTTATAAATATAAATAGTAGAATG
>JAOZPM010000148.1:0-2216 GCA_029932765.1 Bacteroidales bacterium
TTATTCTAAAACAACTTCTGAATATCTTTCTTTAGCATAGAAATAGCTCTTTCTGTATTCTTATTATTTTCAATACTTAACTCAAATACCCGTCTGCTTAATTCAATGCTATTGTCTGTTGGTTTAAGTCCGCTTGATGCAGTATTTACAAGCTTTACTACTTCTTCTTTAGCAGTACGCAGCATCCCCCAAGTTTCTTTACTAATATATAGCTGCTGAGCCATATTATGCTCATATTCGCTACGGATAGCACTATGAAGTGCAGTTTGAAGTTGCATCACCGTTTGACCAGGCTTCTGAACCCTAAAAATTAAGCTTTGAGGTGATATCCTTTCTAAAAACAAAACCATTCGTTCAGATGCTTGAAGTCTTATCGGAGTAATATCCCTCTTTTCTTCATGCTTTATTTGTAGGCGTAATTCCTCAATCTGGGTTTGTAGTGCCTTTTTCTGAATTTCCTCTTGAGAATTTAAGAAAATCTTCAATAAAAAATATGCTGTAATAAATACTACTCCTGAAGGAAGTATGTATTTTAATATCTCTAATGTTTCTAACATTGTTTTGAATGTTTAATTACTTATTCGTTTAATTGCGTATTCGTCTGACTGATCCCGATAGCTATCGGGGCTGCCAACTGAAGACCAAACCCTAGTCAACAATCCTTAAAATAAAGTACTTTTTCTTTCCTTTTTGCACCAAAATGTATTTACCATTAAGCAATTCGGCATCAGCAAAATTAAAATCAGCTTTAATTTTATTTCTATTTACCGAAACAGCATTGTCTTTAATCATTCTTCGAGCTTCACCATTAGAAGCAAAAATTCCTGTTTTTGCAGCAAGTAGATCCAAAGGTGGTAAGTTTAGGTCTTCTTTTGTGATTTCACTTTGTGGCACTCCATCAAATACTGATAAGAAAGTTGACTCATCAAGTTTCTGAAGTGTTTCAGTTGTTCCTTTACCAAAGAGGATTTGTGATGCATCTATTGCAGCATGGAAAGCTTCTTCAGAGTGAACCATCTTTGTTATTTTCTCAGCAAGAGTTTTTTGCAGCACTCTTAAATGTGGTGCTTCTTTATGCTCATTTACTTTTGCTTCAATCTCTTCCTTCGAAAGTAGAGTGAATATCTTTATGTATTTTTCAGCATCCTCATCGCTGGTATTCATCCAAAATTGGTAAAATGCATAAGGCGATGTTCGTTCTGGATCTAGCCATACATTTCCACTTTCAGTTTTTCCAAATTTGCCACCATCAGCCTTAGTAATAAGTGGACAAGTAAGAGCAAAAGCTTCGCCTTTAGATTTACGACGGATAAGCTCAGTGCCTGTAGTTATATTTCCCCACTGATCACTACCGCCCATCTGAATTTTGCAGTTGTAATTCTCATTTAGAAATAAGAAATCATAACCTTGTACTAACTGATATGAGAATTCTGTATAAGACATTCCCACTTTACTGTCTTGGCCAATTCTCTTTTTTACAGATTCTTTCGACATCATATAATTTACTGTAATATGCTTGCCAATATCGCGAATGAAATCTAAAAAAGAGAAGTTTTTCATCCAGTCATAATTATTTACTAGCAGCGCAGCGTTTTCTTCGCCATTATCAAAATCCAAAAATTTTGATAATTGAGCTTTAAGAGCATTTTGATTATGACGTAGCTCTGCTTCAGTGAGAAGATTCCTTTCTGCAGATTTTCCCGATGGATCGCCAATCATACCTGTTGCTCCACCAATAAGTGCTAATGGTCTATGTCCAGAAAGTTGAAAGTGCTTAAGCATCATAACTCCCACAAGATGACCAATATGTAATGAGTCAGCAGTTGGGTCAATACCTACATAGGCAGAACATAATTCTTTCTTTAATACATCCTCCGTTCCTGGCATTATATCGTGAATCATTCCACGCCATTGCAATTCTTCTACAAAATTCGTTGTCATATTTTATTTTATTCTGTTATTAACAATTGATTACAAAAGTAATTGAAATATAGCTTTGATTTTAGCTTATTTTAAGTTAGAAAGCATACAAAAACTATACGAAATTTCTCTCTCGACTATTATACAATGAACTAATGATGTAATTATACAATGAACTAATTATGTAATTATACAATGGATTAATTATACATTGAATTAATGTTGAAATTATGTATTTAACTCATTACACCATTAATTTAGCCATTGTACCATTAAATAATTATATCATTACACCA
>JAOZPM010000148.1:2316-6309 GCA_029932765.1 Bacteroidales bacterium
ATTACACCATTAATTTAGCCATTGTACCATTAAATAATTATATCATTACACCATTAATTTAGCCATTGTACCATTAAATAATTATATCATTACACCATTCATTAACCCATTACACCATTAAATAATTATACCATTGCACCATTCATTTATTACACCATTCGCCAAAAAATCATACCTTTGCCTTTATATATTAATTATTGATACCATAACGATTATGATTAACTTTTCTGCGCATATAAAAAGCAAGTTGCCAAGTGCTAAAACTACTATATTTACTCAAATTGGACAAATGGCTAATGAGTTAGGAGCGGTAAATCTTTCTCAAGGATTCCCTAATTTTGATGTTTCGCCAGAGCTTATAGACCTTGTAACAAAGGCAATGAAGGAAGGGCATAATCAATATGCACCAATGCAGGGATTAATGGAATTGCGTCAAGTGTTGAGCGATTCGTTTTATCGTGATTATGGATTGCGTTACGATGCCAATGACGAAATTACTATTACTGCAGGAGGAACTCAAGCAATTTATACAGCAATTAGTACAGTAATAAATGATGGTGATGAAGCAATAATAATAGAGCCAGCTTTTGATATTTACTCTCCTGGAATTAAGATAAATAAAGGAGTTGTTAGGCCTTATCGACTAACCGGTGATGATTATAAGATTGATTGGAGTGAGTTTAAACGATTGATTACTCGTAATACAAAACTAATAATAATAAATACACCTCATAATCCTACATCTACTATTCTTAGTGAAGATGATATGTTGCAATTGCAGGATATTACAAGAAACTCTGATATAATGGTTCTTAGTGATGAGGTATATGAACATATTGTTTTTGATGGCAAAAAACATCAGAGTATTGCACTATTTCCTGAGTTGGCAGAACGAAGCTTTATAGTTGGTTCTTTTAGTAAAACATTTCATGTTACTGGTTGGAAAACAGGATTTTGCATGGCGCCAAAAGCTTTAACTAAAGAGTACCGTAAAATACATCAAAATGTAGTTTTTGCGGGGAATAGGCCAATGCAAACGGCTATTGCAGAGTATATGAGCAATCCCAAGAATATGGTGATAAATAACCTTTACGAAAAGAAAAGAGATTACTTTATGGAGCTAATGAAAGATAGCAGGTTTAGGCCATTACCTTCGCATGGTTCGTATTTTCAACTATATAAATATGATGAGATTTCTGATGAAAAAGAAATGGATTTTGTTATTACTCTTCTTAAAGAACATGGTGTGGCCGGAATTCCTGTTTCGTATTTTTATAGTAATGCTTATGATAATAAAGTTTTAAGATTCTGTTTTGCCAAAACTGATGAAACATTGGAGAAGGCAGCTGAAATTTTACGCAAAGTATAAGGCTTTTAGCTTATGAAGAATATTGATGTTACAATAATACAATCAGACTTATTTTGGGAAGATAGAGAAGCAAACCTTTTGAGCTTTGAGACAAAAATTGCAAGTGTAAGCAATCAACAAGATTTGATAGTTCTGCCCGAAATGTTTAATACTGGCTTTTCCATGAAACCAGAAGTTTTTTCGGAAAAGCATCTCTCTATTACTCATAAATGGATGCATGATATGAGTAAGATGAGCAACTCGCATATTGCTGGAAGCTATATGGTTGAAGAGAATGCTAAATACTATAATCGTTTTATAATTATGTCGCCCGATGGTAGTTATCAGAAATATGATAAGCGCCACTTATTTAGAATGGGTAATGAGCATCGACACTTTGAAGCGGGTAAAGACGATTTGA
The DNA here is from genome assembly GCA_029932765.1 of Bacteroidales bacterium. Lineage (GTDB taxonomy): Bacteria > Bacteroidota > Bacteroidia > Bacteroidales > UBA1556 > UBA6267. Next base: position 4,086 of record JAOZPM010000148.1, read on the forward strand.
TTTTCGAAATCAATGGATGGAAAATAAAAGCCCTAGTTTGCTATGATCTACGATTCCCTGTTTTCGCAAAAAATAATTATCAAGATGATGTTTATGATTATGATGCTATAATTTTTGTGGCAAATTGGCCTAAAGTAAGAAATCATATTTGGGAAACACTATTAAGAGCAAGAGCATTAGAAAATCAAGCAATGGTAATTGCTGTAAATCGTATTGGAATTGATGGTAATGGTTTGGCACATGCGGGCTCATCGTGTATTATTGATGCTAAAGGAGATTATATAATTGCACCTCAGCAGGATAATGAATTTGTTGCTAAGGCAGAGCTTAATCATGCAGAGCTAAATGATTTTAGGTCTAAATTTACAGTAGGACTCGATTGGGACAAATTTGAAGTCTTATAAGAATACAATAACAATTATGAAGAGAATTAATATCCTTTTATTAAGTGTAATTATTTTATTGCTAAACATGCTGTTTACTAATAATGTAAATGCGCAAAGGATAGAACAGGGTCTTAGAGTTGGAGTTAAACTTCCATATACTTATGATATAAGTTATTATCATAAATTTAGTACTAGAATAAGAATGTATTTCGGAACTCAAATTGTAACAGCTCCTTTTTCAGGAACAGTAACTAATGTGATGGATATGTATGGTGCTAATCCTAATATGACGGCTATTTTGCGGGAATCTATGGGCTTTGGTATTGGCTTAGATCATGGCTGGCAATATCATTTTGGAAAAGATAGACGAAGATATTATATTGGTTTGAGCATTCAGTGGATGTGGTTGCCAAAGCAAGATATTGAAGATCAAGTAGTAGATGCAGCTTTTGCTAATGATGGCATTGGTGGTTGCTCAACCCTTGAGGCCTGCCCGATAAACCCAATGCACCATTTATACGATGCCAAAAAACTTACCATTAATACTAATTATGTAAATATCTCACTTGCGTTTGGTTATACGATTTTTCTTCGTAGCAAGAACCAAATTCGATTGGAAGGTGCTATAGCTAAGACCATAGCATCGAGGCATTACCTTTATTCTGAGTACAGATATATTTCTCCTTTTACCGAGAGAACAAACGAAGGCCTGCAAGATATTATGCTTAAATATGGTTGGTTTCCTTCTATAAATGTATACTATATTTATAAATTAAGACTATAATTTTCAATTATGTATAAATTATTTGTTATTACTGGATTTATTATGGGGTTTATATATTTCTATTTATTATGAATTTTAAAAAGGTAATTCGTAATCCGTGAGTCAGTAATCAGTAGTCCTGACAGTTATTGGGATTGACTTCTAATTACAGAATATCGGTTACCGATTACTAATAAAATAATGATTCAAGTATTTTAACTGTATTATTATCAAAACTCCATATGAAACTCTGTAGAACCTATTGTTTTATTTGAAATCAAAAATTAACTATTAATTGCAGAATGATATTTTCACTCACCGACGAATATATTTTTCCTCATCCCGAGCTTTCAGAAGATAGCGGGCTATTGGCTGTTGGTGGCGATCTTGATCCTCAAAGATTATTATTGGCCTATGCAAATGGTATTTTTCCTTGGTTTAATCCCGAGGATGAAATTATGTGGTGGTCGAGCCCATTTCGCCCAGTATTTATTCCTGGTGAAGTTAAGGTTTCAAAGAGTTTAAGAGCTAGTATGCGAAAGCATAATTTTGAGATTAAATTGGATAGCAATTTTAAGGAAGTAATAGAAAATTGTGCTATAGTTGAGCGAAAAGACCAGGACTTAACATGGATTTCGGACGAAATAAAAGATTCTTATCAAGTATTATTCGATTTGGGATACCTGCATACTGTAGAAGTTTATTTGGAAGGGAAGATGGTCGGTGGACTTTATGGGGTTTCTCTAGGGAGAGCCTTCTTCGGCGAATCAATGTTTCAAACTGTGAGTGATGCTTCTAAGGTTGCTCTATATGCCCTTTCAGAGATGCTTAAAGATTGGAATTTTCTTTTTATAGATTCGCAAGTTTCAAATCCACATAGTTATAGAATGGGAGCAAGGGAGCTCACTAAAAAGGACTTTCTTTCTTTGCTAACAAACTCATTAGACTTTGATACAATTAAAGGTAAATGGGAATATGATTTTTCAAGAGTATCGTATTTATACGCAATATAATTTTGCAGAGTGGAGTTGTTTTACCGTAACACGGTCTTCCAGACCGTAGTTTATTATATCAT
>JAOZPM010000149.1:0-6287 GCA_029932765.1 Bacteroidales bacterium
AAATTCAAATTAAACTGTTTCTGTTTTATCTACGAGCTAGAAGCCCGTGATACATTTAGTTACGCTCACCTTTACAAACTCTATCCTCATCTTTTTTAGCTTGTTTATGGCCAAGCTCTACAACTTTACAAATGTCTTTGCAAGCATTATCGCTATCATAAAGTGCACTATAGGTAGCTCCTCGTAAGTAATATGCTTTTGGCAAATCGTAAATATCAATGCAGGCATTAAGCGATTCCACAGCTTTTTCAAATTCTTTATTATCGTATCGTATTTGGGCTTGCAGATACCACGATTCGTAATTATTAGGATCAATATTATGAATACGTCGCAAATATGAAAGTCCTGTGCTAGCTCTATCACGCTTCACCGCTACATCAGCTCTCATTAATAATGCATCAGTGCTTTTGGGATTTGCACTTAATGCTTTTGACAAATACCTATCAGCTGAGGTTAAGTCATTAAGATTTATTTCTGCCTTTGCCATTCTGATAAATAATGTGTCTTCGCGAAGTTTAAAATATGAAACTGTATGCCTATCATCGTCAAGACCTAGTTCATATTTTTTTAGGTAATAATATAAAAATGCTCGTTGCCCATAGGCTTTTTGATATGATTCATTAAGATTTATAGCTGTTGAATAATACTTCAGTGCCTCAGTAGTTTGTCCCAATATTTGACTTGAATTAGCCAAAGCAAAGTATGCAGGAGCATAAGTTGATTTTAAGGATATTGCTTTATTAAAGTCTTTTATTGCAGCGGTATTCTGTCGATGTTTGCTATAATAAAGACCTCTTCGGTAATAAATTTCATAATAATTTGCGCCGCTATTTATTAGCGAATTATAATCACTAAAAGCTAATTTATCATCGCCTCTTTGCTCGTAAATTCTTGCTCTAAGGAGTAATGCTGGTGTGTAATTATCTTTTTTATCAATAACAAAATTCAAGTCTTTCTCAGACTTATCATATTCTTGCTGTTCGAAATATAATTTTGCTCGATAATAGTAATTAGGAAGAAAATCTTTCTTTTGCTTTATGGAAGTTTTGAAATCTAAGAATGCAGAATCGGCCATTTCCAAGGCTATATATGTTCGCGCACGATATGTATATGCTTCATAATAACCTGTATTATGATTAATTACATAGGTAAACTTCTGCTTTGCTTTTTTATACTCTTTCTGCTTGAAATACCTTTTGCCCTTATTATATTCATCTCTTACTACTTGCGCATTAAGTGTATTTATAGTAAAAAGAAGTATTAGTAATAGTGTGATTCTCATAAAATATTATTTTCCTCTTGGGTGATATTGTAATAATGTTGACCTTAGATAACTCCTATCCAAATGCGTATATATTTCAGTGGTAGTAATTGATTCATGACCCAGCATTTCTTGTACTGCCCTCAAATCGGCACCACGCTCCACTAGCTCCGTTGCAAATGAATGACGAAAAGTATGAGGGCTTATGGTTTTCTTTAATCCTACTCGCTCGGCAAGGTCTTTTATAATAGTAAATATCATTACTCTTGAGAGTGACCTTCCTCTCCTATTTAAAAATACAAAATCCTCAAAACCATCTTTTATTTCTTGGTGAACACGCACTTGATTTACATAAATATTCAATTGCTTAATGGCTGATTGTCCAATTGGCACAAGTCTTTCTTTACTTCCTTTGCCCACAACTTTTACAAACTCATCATTAAGGTATAGATTGCTAATCTTAAGATTTGTAAGTTCCGAAACCCTTAGTCCACAAGCATATAAAACTTCAATAATAGCTTTATTCCTTTCGCCTTCGGGCTTGCTCAAATCTATTGCTGAGATTAGTAAATCTATTTCGCTATTATTTATTGTATCAGGAAGCTTACGACCTACTTTGGGCTGCAACAACAACTCCGAGGGATCAGATTCCATTATGCCGCTAATATTCATATATTTATAAAAGGCTCTTATCCCACTAATAAGCCTAGCTTGTGAGCTCGCTTCTATTCCTAAGTTGGATATATAATGAATAAAGCTTTGTAAGTCTGATAGTATAAGTGATTCAGGAGTAGCAGACTGCTTTTCCATTTCTACATATTGCTCAAGCTTATGAATATCGCGAATGTATGATTCCACAGAATTCTCCGATAACCCACGTTCGATACGCAAATAACCCTCAAAAGCTTTTATATGTTCTTTCCAAATCAATTTATACAGCAACATTATGCTCACGAAGAGCATCGTTTAATGATGTTTTCTTATTGGTAGACTCCTTGCGCTTTCCAATAATCAAAGCACAACCTACCTGATATTCTCCAGCAGGAAACTGCTTGGGATAAGTACCAGGAATTACAACCGAACGTGATGGCACACGACCTACATATTCTATGGGTTCATCACCCGAAACATCAATTATTTTAGTAGTTTTTGTAATTACTACATTTGCACCAAGCACAACTTCTTTCTCAAGATGCACGCCCTCTACAACTATCGAACGAGAACCAATAAAGCAATCATCTTCAATAATTACAGGAGCAGCTTGCACAGGCTCCAAAACGCCACCAATACCAACGCCACCACTAAGATGAACATTCTCGCCAATTTGAGCGCAACTACCAACAGTAGCCCAAGTATCAACCATGGTTCCAGAGCCAACATAAGCACCAATATTTACATAAGAAGGCATCATAATTACGCCAGGTGCTAAATAAGATCCGTAGCGTGCAATACCATCAGGCACAACACGTACGCCTAGTTTATCAAAATCTTTCTTAAGAGCTATTTTATCATGATACTCAAAAGGTCCATTTACAATCTTTTTCATCTTTTGGATTGGAAAATACAATATTACAGCTTTCTTTACCCATTCATTAACTTGCCACTCACCATTTATTGGCTCAGCAGTTCTTAATTCACCTTTATCAAGTAAATCTACTACTTTGCGAATTGTGTCCTGTACATCAGCATCTTTCAACATATCTCTGTTGTCCCATGCTTGCTCTATTATATTTTGTATTTCCTTCATATCTATATTGTATTCATTTCAATTTGTATTTGCAAATATATGAGAATTAAGTAAGTAATTACTAGTGTTTAAAAAGTTTAAAAGTAAAAAGTTCAAAGCTACTACGCACTGAAGACTGAAGACTGATGACTGAAGACTTATTCCATTAGTATTTTCTCAAACGCCAATCGTTTATCACCATCTTCTAAATATATTATTCCACAATAAATATAGCCCAGGCCTTTTATTAAACTTTGCATTCCTATATTATCCACATGAGTATCTATCCTCATGGATGCTATATTATTTTTTATAAGATATTGCTCACATTCCTTAATAATAAATTTTGCAATGCCTATTCCTCTATTATTCCCTCCTACTGCTATTCGGTGAATAACACCATATTTAGAATCATCAGGAGTCAGCCATTTACCGTTAATAATTTTATATGTATGTTCCTCTTGAGTAGTAAACATAGCTGTGCCAACAATAATGTTGTCCTGACTTTTAACAATATAACTTTCATCATTAGCAATATCATCAAGTATCAATGTTTCACTAGGATATCCATCTTGCCATTGATCAATATCTAGTGAAGCCATATAAGCTTGCGCCTCTCCTATTATCTTCATTATTGAAGGTAAATCCTTAGTATTTGATTTTGAAAATGTCATAAGTTCAATAAAGTATTATATTATTAGTATATGCAAATATATGGATTTAGCTTATTAAAAGTGTAAAATATATTTTAGGTTTATTACAAGTATTCGTTTAGCTTATTTTACAATTTAAGCCATATTATGTAAAATACATTTAACAAAAAAAACTCAAAAAATAATTTTTGAGCCTTTTGTATTGGGATTTTTTTACACTTGCTAATCACCAAACTCAACTCCTTTTTCTGTCAATAAGCTTTTAAGTTTTTTCATATTAAGTTCTCTAGCCAGAGAATTAATATTTGCTTGTTCGTAAAATGGTTTTCTATTATCCATTTCCATTTTTATAAAATCAGGAATAAAATCATGATCCATACCAACTAAGAAAGGTATCTCCTGAGTACGCTTAGCAATTCGCATCATTATACAGCCAAGGCCAGCCCTTAGATAGAAAGTAATACCTGTTTCGTTTAGCACTTCCATATTATTTGCTCGGCAAGGCAGCAGTTCACTAGTAGCAACTACGGTATTCTTTAAAACAGAAACCTCTGCCAATGTTTCCTGTTCCAATTTTATAAATAAGTCCTTATTCTGTAGCAGTAGCCCAAAGGTCATCCCCGACTTCTGCTCCATTATATTACGAGTATCAACAAAATCATAATTTAATTCTTCTGCCAATTTCTTGCCCCATTTATTCTTTCCTGCCGCAATGTATCCTATAAAATATATTATCATCTTTCTTTCAAATTTCGGCAAATATAGTATTATCATCAATACATAAAGCCAAAAAGCCACAATGGTATAATATTCAAAACACCACTTTCAATATCATCTTTTATAATAAAGGAATTTTTGATGTCAGCAATTTGCTTTTTACCTTTGCTCTTACCACCAATCTCAAATGTATATTTGTTATCTATCAGAAAATCTGCTTTTGTGGAAACATTTACTTTATGCTCTTTCATTAACTGATTAATAAAAAACGTCTCTCTAATATTACCAACATTTGCATGCTCCTTGCCATAAGCATATATCAGGTTAGAGTTATGTAAGTATAACTTATCGGGCTTACTAAGTGCTCCAATCCCATTATTAGGCTTATTTGCAGCAATTATTAAAAGCGCCTCCTGCAAATATTTAAAAGTCTTTAGCAATGTTGGTCGCGAAACACCTATTCGCTCACTCAATTTGGCAACATTTGGAGTAAATGGTGAAGACTCAGCAATGGCAAAAAGTAAGCGTTTAAGTTTGTATATCAATATGTAATCAGGGTTGTAAAATGTATTAATATCTACCTCCATAATCAAACTTGATATACTCAACAACTTAGCATGATATTCACTTTTATCTTCTTTAAAATATGGATAAGCTCCGTATTTTACATAGTCAGAGAATTCCTTAATGGGTTTAATCTTCTTATTTATATCCAAAGCTATTTCCTGATGATTTGTTAGAATATCATTTAATGAATACCTATTGAGCTTTATTCCCGAATCAAGATCAATAAACTCACGTAACGATAAATTAGTCATTGTATAAGAGATAGCTCTACGGCTTAAATCAGCCTCGCCCATATTTATATTAAGAATTGATGAAGAGGTGAATACTAACTTAATTTCTGGATAATTATCGTAAATAAGTTTTATCTCCCTCGACCAATTAGGATATTTATGCACCTCATCTAAGAAAAGGTATTTCCCTCCATTTTTATAAAACTTATCAGCCATTTCAATCAATCGATTATCATAAAAGTATTGATGCTCCATGGATATATATAATGCCTGTGGCGATTTCATCTTCTGTTTCGACATATACTGTAGCAAAAGCGTGGTTTTACCAACACCCCTTGCTCCTTTTACTGCTACTAACTGAGAGTTCCAATTGATTTCATCAATCATATAGCGTACAAATTCCATTGATACTCCCGAAATTTTCCTATCCGATTCACTTAATATACTTTCCATAACCTTTGATTTTAATTTAAAAGAATGATTTAAACCTTTCTTTCTCATATAACTTCTGCAAATATAAGCATTTTTTATTAAATTGTAAAATGTATTTTACAATTATTGTATTATTATGTTAAACGTATTTTACATTTAGTGTTTTATTATGTAAATTACATTTAACATTCGTGCATTAATAGTTTTATATTATTGCCCATAAAAAGCCACTAATTTGCTCCCCAATAAAAAAAAATACAACATTAGGTTGTTGTCGATGATTTTTTCGTATTTTTTACAGAACTATAATTTAAAATGAATTATACTAATATTAACAGATACATAATAGTGAGTATATAATTACTATTTCCGTTTATAAACGATAATAAATGGAAGATCATTAGATCTGCTAGTTACCAACAATACTAATCCCCCGTTCATAAAATAAAGTTCCCATATTGCGAACTTTATATTATCTTTGAATTTTAGACTTAAATTTACTTATGGAGAGAATATTTACCAAAAGCACATTAAGAGAATATTGGAAAAAACATCCTGATTCAGAACAATATTTAAAAACATGGTATGATACTGCGAAGAGTTCAGATTGGAATAATCCTAATAAAGTTAAACAGACTTATGCAAATGCGAGTATTCTGAAGAATAACAGAGTTGTATTTAACATAAAAGGAAACTCATAG
>JAOZPM010000044.1:0-20929 GCA_029932765.1 Bacteroidales bacterium
TGAGAAGGGTTCTGTATATATGAATACATAGAATCTCCAAAATTCCACTTCCATCTATTTACAGTACCACCATAAGAAGTTCCTGTGCCAGTATAATCGAAACTAACAGTATGAACACCATTCAAACAAGCATCACCATTATTAATTACAAAGCTCGGATCAGGTGAATTGAATATGGAAATAATTTGAGTAGTAGAAATATTGCCATTTACAGTAAGTTCAACAGTAAACGCACCAAACACCATATATGAAGACGATGCCGAACCTGAGTCAGTGGGACTAATTGTTCCACCGGCATCAACTTCCCCATTACCAAAACTCCAGTTATAAGTATTGATTCCAGTTGTATCGTCAATAGTAAAAGTAACTATGGTTCCTCCGCAATTATCATTATTTGTAAGGTCTGTAGAAAAATTAGCCGATTGCCCAAAAGCAAATACACTAACTAATATAAATGAAATAATTAAGTAGATGTTTCTCATATTTTTAAGATATATAATATCGTAACTTGATACTCAGGTTTTTATTTTTTTCAAATGTATATTTTACCATACCAAACGATTGCTAATTAGTTGAGCAGTAGTTTATATATTGTAAAAAAAATATTAAGGTATTAAAATACCTTAATACAACTAACAAAGATAATACTTTTTGACTAATGACATTATTTTATTATTATAATCAAACAGTTACTAAATAATTCTATACTAATTATTTAGTAAATAGTTTTTGCTCAAGCAATAAAGTAAAGAAATACACTAAAACTAGAATACTCATAACCGTAGCAGGAATTGCTGCATCACTTCCAAAGAGTTCCATTGCAGTAACAACGGCAAAACCAGAGCTCTTTATTGAGTATAACAATCTTGTTGAGATAATTGATTTTGAATCTTGCTTATTCTTAAGCAAAAAGCCTAATACTCCCGATACTATAAACATAGCAATAATAAGTATTAGAGTAATTTGCAGTAGTATATCAAAATTTGAGAAAAACACTTCATTATTTACACCTATTGAAGAATAAATAATTAAGCTAAAGCCAATATCTATTATATTACCACGGCTTTTTTCAACCGTTGGCAGGAGCTTCTTATTACGCAAAAAACGAGATAATATAAATGGTATAACTATTAACAACAGCATTACTTTCAAAAGTTCTAGGGAATCTACTCCTGCTCCACCTGCAAAAATTTCGATAATAATAGGTGCAAGAAATATTGAAGCCATAAAAGCGGCGAAAGTTCCTATGATAGAGTTATTAAGATTACCATCAAGCTTCACAGTAAAGGGAATAATTGCCACACCAGGAGGCGTAGCGGCAATAATTACAAAACCAATGAATAATGAGGAGCTGCTATCAAAAAACAAAGCTGCCACTCCTAAAACTATCGCTCCAAAAAGTATATGATTAAGAAATACTCCAGCAAGCATTGGTTTTATGACACTCTTTAGAGGAAATAATGATTTTGCAGAAAGTCCCGTTAGTGAGAATAGCATTACCAAAGCCAAAAACCAAAAAGTGTATGGTGCAATAAACTGTGCAAATTGCGGCAAGAATAAGCCTAGCACTATTGCCATCACCAACAGCATATTTCTATTAAGGATAATGTTTTTTATCATTTGGCGAAAGTAGAATAAATATGTATTGTGCGCTAATGAGTTAACATGTTTACCATGGCAAACTTATACTTTTACTAAAATAAAGTACTTAAAATATCTATACTACTCATTGTATAATTAATCAGTAAAATATCTCATAAATTGAGAGCGTTCTAACATCATAGGATTTTTAATATTCTTTTGGTTTAGCTTGCCTCTAAACTCATCAATAGTATTATAGTTTTTACTTACCATCCAGCTCTCTAACTCAGAAAGTGTTTTATCAAGGTGTTTTTCTCCATTTATCATAAATGCAGAAACCATTTGTGTGGTAGTAGCTCCTACCAATAAATTCCCAATAACATCCTCTGCTGTATGTATTCCCGTAGAAGCAGACAAATCACATTCTACTTTATCTGATAGTATTCCTAACCAACGTAGCACATTTGCATTATCGTTAGAAGTGGTTTTATTTATACCAGAAACTATCTTTTCATTATCAATATCAATTTTTGGTGAATAAAACTTATTAAATAATACTAATCCTTTAATATCAAGCTTAGACAATTTTACTAGGAAATTAGCCAAACCTGAGAAGTAGTTACTCAATTTTATTGACACAGGAATATCAACAACTTTAAGTAGTTTCTCTATAATATTGATATATCTTTGTTCTAAATCTCGCCCAGTTGTTTCAACATTTGCAGGCATAATAAATAAATTAACCTCAAGAGCATCTGCACCAGCTGCTTGAATTTTAGTAGCAAAATCAATCCATTCATTATCATCAAAACAGTTGATACTAGCAATAATTGGAATATCAACAGCTTGTTTTGATTCCTTTATCAAATTCAAATAATTAGTTACAGTATGTTTTTTAAGATAATAGCCAATATAATTCTCAATATGATCGTATGTGCCAGCAATGTTATTAACTCTTTCTGAGTTAATATCCATAAGGATTTGCTCCTCGAATAGTGATTTCAATACTATTGCTCCAGCATTTTTATACTTTTTAATACTTTCCACTGAATTTGTAATTTCAGAAGCACCTACAATAATTGGATTTTTTAGATCTAAACCTAAATATTTTGTTGTTAAATTTGCCATTATTTTCTATTTTTAATTATATATTAATAAAACAAAATTACAAAAAAATAGCACGTAAAGTACAGTACTTTACGTGCTAAATATATAAATTTACTTAAATCTTATTATCTACCTTGATTCAAGAATTCATCAATACTCATTGCACCACGGTGTCCGTTGGCAATACCATGAATTACATCAGGACCTTCGATAATATCACCACCAATAAATAACCATGGTAAACCTTTAGCTTGCCAATCTTCATTAACTAGGATTCTACCACGAGGACCAAATTCCATTTTAGCTTTAATATCATCGCTTAAGTATGATAAGTCCATTCCTTGACCGATAGATTCTATAACCATATCGCCTTCAAAGATACGTTCATCACTTTCATCAAACTTAGGATTAAATCCTGTTTCATCAAATATTGATAAACATTTCCATACTTTTAAACCAACAACTTTATCATCCTTTATTATAACCTCTTGTGGGCCATAAGCAGGAATAACATCACAACCTTCCTCACGAGCTTCAACAATCTCTTCTCTATCAGCTGGCATATGCTCTTCGTCCTCAAGTGCGGTAGCGATTACGTTAACCTCACCATATTTCTCCATCTGCAAGCGAGCCATTGAACGAGTAATATCCATTGCAACATTTCCACCACCAATTACTACAATCTTTTTCTCCACTGGCACAGGAACTCCTGTAACGATATCACGAAGTAAATCTACAGATTGATATACATTTTTATGATCAGAACCTGGGATTCTGGTACTTCTACCTAAATGAAGACCAGTACCAGCATAAACAGCATCATAGTCATCATTTAATTGTTGTAATGTTATATCTGTTCCTATATTTACATTATATTTAATATCTACTCCTATTGAAAGGATATAATCCACATCCTTATTAATTTGGTCGTAAGGAAGACGATACGAAGGAATACCGTAACGCATCATACCACCAGCTTCTGGAAGTTTTTCAAAAATTGTTACTGAATATCCTAGTAAACCCAAATAATAAGCTGCAGAAAGACCAGCAGGTCCCGAACCTATAATTGCAATTTTCTTATCGTTCTTCTTAATATCTTTAGAGTATAAAATCTCATTATACTTATCAACGTCAGCAGGAATTTGGTCAGCAATATAACGCTTTAACCAACGGATTGAAAGTGGGTCGCCATTAACACCTACAGAACAAACATCCTCACACTTATGAGTACATATACGACCACAAATTTCTGGTAGAGGGTTTGTTTCGTAAAGAATACGCATACCTTCTTCCATATCATCGTTACGAACTGCAGCAATATACTCAGGAATACCCATATGAGCAGGGCAAGTAGCAGTACATATACCACAAGAAACACAACGGTCAGCTTCAGCTTCAGCTTGATCTTTAGAATAACCTTTTACAAACTCAATAAATGAATCCTTACGTTCGTCAGCATGCAGTTCGCTCATGTGGACTCTATTCTGTCCATAAAAATGATAATTAGGAACTGGTTTTTGCCAACCATCTTCCTTATCATCCCATGATTTTTTATCTACACCAGGAGTGAATATAAATACTTCAGGATCAGCATCTACCCATGTGTATTCATTTGTAAGATTTAGCGAATTTGTAGTGCAAATATCTACACAAAGAGCACACCAACAGCAGCGACCATAATCAATACGTGGGCGCAATCCACTATCTCCACTTTTAGTTTCAACTCCTTCAACAGGAACCATATCAATTGCTTGATTCTCACAAATAGCTTCGCAAGTACCACAACCAATACACATATCAATATCATTTTTATGAAACCCTCTATAACGAGGAGCGGCCTCCCTATTTAGTGGGTCTTTAATTGTAACTGGATCTTGAACTACCTTGCTCCAGGTAGTAAAAGGGGTTAATATATCTTTAATATTCATAATATTATGTTTATTCGTTTATTTGCTTAATTGTTTATTCGGAGTCCTTCATTAATTGGAATTTTCGAAAACTATTTAGATTATTCGCTAATTCCTCAAGCTTTGGTCTCATTTTGTTTAATTATTCTATTAAACAGACTGCCAATAGACAGGCTATCAACAATTAAACAAATAAACATTTTTTATCTTTCAATTTCTGGTGGACAAGTTTGTAATGATACCATTGTTGCATGAACATCAGCAATATTAGTATTTATAAGCATTTTCTCCAAAACTGCAATTGCGTGAGTATAACTAGGCCCTCTTAGATTAACTCTTCGAGGCTTTGATGACCCATCGGTAACATAATACATCCCGTATTCACCTCTACCACTTTCAAGTTTCACATAAGTTTCACCTTTAGGGATCTTCCAGTGTAGCACATTGGGCATATCACCTTTAATATCACCTTTTTCTGGCATTTTAGCCATAATCTGACGAATAAGATCAACCGTTTGAACTAGCTCTTGCCAACGAACCCATGTACGAGAATAAATATCGCCATCAGTAGCTGTTGGTGGATCAAAATCCAACTCACTATATTTTAAGTATGGATTATCTTTTCTAACATCACGTTTCACTCCAGAAGCACGAGCATTAGTTCCAACAATTCCAAATTTATTAATCCACTCTTTAGGAATAACAGCACTACCTACAGCACGAGCCTTAAAAACTGAATTATGAAATATCAATTTTCTAATACGTACTATAAAATCATCAATATCGGTAAGGTTATCTTCCATACGTTTTTTGAAACCACTAGGCAATAAACCACGGACTCCACCAGGAATAATATACATATGATATACACGTGCTCCAGTAAGTTCCTCAAAACGATCAAGAATTAAGTCGCGAAGATAAACTCCCCACTGAACACCTATTCCCAAAGAATAAGTACCCGCTTGACCAGGAACTCCACGAAGTAAACCTTGCAAACGAGCCATCTCTAGCGCTAAAGTTCTTAGCCATTCAGCCATTTCAGGAACCTGTCCTGTTAGGCCCGAAAGCTCCTCAGTAGAACGAGCAATAAGATACTCATTAGTATCTGGCTCAGCCACACACATTCTAATGGATGTTGGGAAACCCTGAACGAATAAACGACGTTCTATTAATTTCTCAAATCCACGGTGTAGATAACCAACATGTGTTTTAGCTTCAACTATTTCGTCGCCACCAAGTGTCATTTCAACTGCCATATTACCAGTAACACCAGGGTGGTTAGGTCCTAACCAAATCTTTGTATATTTATGAGATGACAAATCAACATCTAAAGTGCCGTCACCTTTCGTAGAAGGATATTTACTTCTATCTGGTTGAAAAAACTTATTGCTCATCTTTATTTTTTTTAGCGGTTACTGGTTGATTAGGATATAATTTCTCGCGCATATATGTTGCCGGATCATGAGTTTTACGACCTTCACGCATAAAATATGTTTCTTCAGCATATTTGTTAGTATCAAAATCGCGACGCATATGAGGCATATCATCCCAACCTTCAACAACAAAATCCTCATCTACTCGAGGGCTACCAGGAAAATCGATTCCAAAAGCCTCTTTCAACTCGCGTTGGTATGTCCAAATCTGTTCCCATAAATGATGGGCAGATTGCATTACAGCATTTTCTCTATCAATTGCTACCTTAATACCAAACTCAGTTTTAGTTTCAGGATTATTAAGAAGGTAAAGAAGTTGAAAATATCCATCTTCTATCCAATCCACACAACTCATTAAAGTAAAGTGCGCATAACCTTCGTAATCGCGCATATATGTAACCATATCAATGGCTAACTCTTTATCTACATAGGCAAAAACAAGATTATCACGTTGTTGAACAACCTCTTTCAAATTATATTTTGTACCTACTCTTTCTATTAAACTCTTCATTATTGAAATATTATAAGTTTATGAATTACCAGTTATAATCCGGCATATTCCAATCCTTAATTACCTTCTTTTGATTTGCTTTATACTCATCAAAATTTTCTGCATAAATATTAGCACCTTCACCTTTTCCTGATTTAATAATCTCTTTAAGCTTCATAAAACCTGCTAAAAGAGCTTCAGGGCGAGGCATACAACCAGCAATATAAACATCTACTGGCAAGTACTTATCCAAACGATTGATAGTACTATAACTATCGTAATACATACCACCATTGATAGTACAACTACCAAGAGCAATAATATATTTTGGAGAAGGCATTTGCTCATAACTACGGATAACTCTTTTAAGAGTTTTTACCGAAAGGTAACCCGAAATAATAAATGCATTTGACTGACGTGGCGTAGGACGCATTTGAATACCAAAACGGAAAGCATCAAATCGTGGAGTCATTAATGGCGGTATCTCAATACTACCACAGCCAGTTCCAAAACCTAATACCCAAATACTTTCGGCACGAGCCCAGTTCAGGAATTTTTCAACAACACCTTTACTTGGCTCTTCTACAGTAGGTTTTTCTCCACTAAAGTAATCGTAAATAGGATTTACTTTAATAATAGAACCATCAGGAGCAATAACTTCTCTCTCTTCATCTTCAGGACGAACAAACGACTTTTCTTCTTTAGTAGAAGCATTAGCTTCTGCCTTTTTAAGAAGTTCGTTCATCTTATCATTCATATCTAATTCTGACATAATACTCTAAATTAAAAACTATATATTAATATAGCAATGATACCTAATACTAATGGTAGCTTGAAAAACCAAACTACAGATTGCTCAATTCTAAATCTAGGGAATACTACTCCCACAAATACAGAATAGAAATATATTAAGAATGTTTTAATAATAAATTCGACCCAACTAGTAGCACCTCCAAAAATAAGATTCATAAATAATGCTGCTTCCATAACATGGATAATAGCACCACTACTCATCAATATTCCTAGGTAGCTACCATGATACTCTGTAGGAGGTCCAATTGGAATCTCGTTTGGAGCTTTCACCAAGTTAAAAGGAGAATGACCAAAAGCACCTAGAGCTGCAAGCATAATAGCTGCTGAAGCTACAGGGTTGGTAAACAAAGTCCAGCCTAAAACTTGCTGTGCTTCTACAATTTCAACTAATGATAAAGTTTGGTATTGAATAGCTAAGGATAAGATACCTAAAGTAAGAGGCAATTCAACAGCAGCATGCTGAGCCAAACCACGACCAATACCTATTGCCGAGTGAGGTTGTCCACCTTCTCCAGCACCTAGCGCCATTCCCAACATTCCAAATAATTGGAAGTAAAGGATTAATACAATATCTCCTTGAAAAGAGAAATTTAACCAATGTTCGTTCTCCGTAACCAAAGCAGGCATAAAAAGAAACATACCAACAGCACCTGTAAGTCTGAATACAGGCCCTAAATAGAACATTGTACCATGAGTAAGTGTTGTTCTTACAGCAGCATTTTTTACTAAATCAATCCATGGTTGATAAATTGGTATTCCGTGACGTCCCGCCACACGAGCAACAATCTTTCTAAAAGTTGCGCTCATTAACATTCCCCAGTTTAATACTAAAAATAAACCTAGAAATGTATATCCTAATTGTGCATAAATAGTCATAATTATAAACTTCCTCCAATTGTTATAAAAAATAGAACAATAATAAATAGTACAATATGTAACAAATAAGCCTGTCCATTACCACTATATACTCTACGAGCAAAACCTGCCGTTTCGTATACAATATTTGTCATCCACTCCCAGAATTTCTCGAAATAAGGAAGGGTTATAGGCCATACTGCTTTGTAAAAACCTGCGTACATATTATATGCTATATGTGTTGTTTCTGGTCTCTCAGGACGTTCGCCAGAGAAAACCACATCAAATTGCTTAATTTTGTGAGCTTTGCGTGTAATCATTAATAATACACCCAAAACTAAGATAAATAATATTCCTATGGTTATCATTACACCAGTACCTGTCCAGTAACCTAGTTGGGTATAAGCATATGAGCCTTGCCAATCCAATCCACCTTCAGGAAAATAATTTGCAATAATATCGCCAAGAGGCTGTAATACCCATTGCGGCTTAGCTGCAAATACCATTAATCCTACAATAAGAGTATATATTGGTATTAAGAACCAAATAGAGATCTCTTTCAACTCACGATGATTATCTTTCAACTGACCCAAGAAAATAGTATGAATCAAGCGGAATAAATATAAGAAAGCAAGCCCTCCAGAGAAGAATACTATTGCTCCTTGGAAATACCAACCTTTTTCTATAACAGCATTATAGAATAACCATTTTCCAGTGAAACCTGACAATGGAGGCACTCCAGCAAGAGCTATAATACCAATTAACACAGCTACAAAAGCGAAAGGCATCTTCTTAATCAAACCACCCATTTCGTACATATTATGAGTACCTGTACGCAATACCACTGCTCCTATTGTAAGGAAGAGTACTGCTTTATACATAAAGTGATTGATTGTATATGTAAAACCTGTTAACCAACCTAAGTGAGTCATTATTGCGAAAGCGAATATTATATAACCTAGCTGACCAATTGATGAATAAGCAAGTAAACGCTTAGCATCTTCTTGAAAAACAGCACCAATATTACCAACCAAAGCGGTAAGAGCACCAATCCAACCAAGGATATAAGCAATTGTACTTAAATCGAAGTCGGATTTAGTAATTCCAATTAGTGCTAATAAAACACCAAATACACCAGCCTTTAATAATATAGCCGAAACCATAGGTGATACATCACTTTCAGCTTCACCATGAGCACCAGGTAACCAAATATGAAGACCGATAGAAGCTGTTTTAGTTAAGAATCCAATAATTAATAAACCATATGCCCAATTTGGGAAATATTGAATATTATTAATAATATCTATTGATAAGAAATCTTGTCCGATACCAGCAATACCAAATCCTGTAAGGATAGCATAGGCACCAGCAATACTAAATAGCATATAACTAAGCGCGTGTGGCATGGATTTTTTACCTCTAATAATTAAGAAGTAAGAACCTGCTGTCATTAACTCCCATCCATAGAAGAAACCTAAAGTTGTTTGTGCTTCGATAAGAGCTGTTAATCCAGCATACATAAGTATTGCTACAGGATAAAATCCTCTACGAATACCTTTATAACTATAACCTGCAATTAGAGTTAGAATACCACCAACCATAAATATCACTTCAAATATTAATCTTAGATTATCTCCCTGTAAATCTGGGTAAATCATATAAAAATGAAGTGCTAATGCAAGGATTGAAAGTGTATTCTTAATAATAATTGGCAGTTTATCAATTGCAAACAAAACCATTACAAATAATAATGGCACAAAATTAATCATAGTACCCGCCGTAGTATATTGTGCAGCAAAGTATCCTATTACAAAAAGTAGAGCTGTTACTATTACTATTGGAATAATTTTATGTGTTTTAACTTTAAAATCTAAGTTTTCATAAACATCTTCACCTTTGATAGTCATTCCATACCAGCGGAAAAGATAAATTGCTTCGAAGAATGAACCCACAAGTATAACTGCTATCCAGCTAAAGCCACCAACATTGGCAAGGTTCATAATAAATTCCCATTTCCCAAAGAAAGAAGGAAAAGGAGGGAAACCAATAAGAGCAAAAATAAATGTTCCCATAAGGAATAACATAAATGGTTTGCGTCGAATAATCGCCCACTCTTCTAGTTTAAGTGCTTTAACCATACCAATTAACCAGAAGAAACCTGATTTGGCAAGAACATTAGTAAGTAGAATTGTTATTACAATGAACTCTAGATTATCACCTAAGTATTCTCTAAGTCCCATTATCATCAATAATAGTCCTAATTGACCAATTGAAGAATACGATAATAAACGACGAGCATATTTTTGTTTTACAGCAAAAAGATTAGCTCCAACAAAAGTAAAAGCACCAATTAAAGCTATTGGATAATTCCATTGAGGACCTGCAATAAGCAATAACTTATAAAGCATATAATATGATGCTGTTGCAGTAGCCGTAGATATTAAAGCTGAGAAACCTTGATGCGAACCTTCGTAAACATCAAGCCCCCATCCGTTTGCAGGAAATGGTTTCATTTCTAATATTGCTGCTATCATAACCAAAAACAAAGCTATACTACCACCTTTTCCCAACAATGCAGAATTACCTATTAAATCATCAAGGTAAAGCGTGCCTGTAAAAAAGTAAACAAATATAATTCCCAAAAGGAATATACTAGAAATAGCACTTGTAGCAAGCATATATTTAAAACCAGCACCTACGGTACGGTTACCATCCTCAATAAGAATAAGTCCTGCTGTAGCAATCGAAGTAATTTCGAGGAATACAAAAAGATTAAAAAGGTCACGACTCATAATTAGAACATTGAGTCCCATAAGGAATACAATATATACAACATAAGCGTTTCTACCTTTTCTACCAAAATTAAAGAATAAGTATATTCCACCAAGCAACCCTACAAAGTTTACTATAGTAGTTAAAAAGGCTTCATTATACCCCATCAACAAATTAATTGAGAATGGAGCAGTAAAACCTGCTGTACTTATTACTTCTGCAACTTGATTTCCTGAATAGAAGGCCCAAAGCCATCCACTAGAAACATAAGTCATAAAAGCAATAGTTAAAAGGGACAATACACCAGTAAAGGTTTTTCCCAATTTTCCTAAAATTCCGATTAAGAAGCCAACTCCTAGAGCGGCTGCCACTATATAAATTGGATCTACCATTTCAAATCATTAAAGTCGTTAATTTCTAGAGATTTCTTTGCTTTAAACAACTTCATTGCATAAGCTAAAAGCAATGACGTTACACCAAGTCCAATAACAATAGCCGTTAGGACTAATGCTTGAGGCACAGGGTCAACAATAGCATTCAAAACATTATTATCAACAACTCCATCAATAGAGCTATCAATAATAGGAGCAGTACGACCTTTAACATAACCTAAGGCGACCATCACTAAATTTATACCTGTATTAAGAATTGTAAAACTTACAATAATCTTAATAATATTTTTCTGTTGAAGAACACCCCAGAATCCAACTATAACTAGCAAGAAACCGATAAGTAATCCTATTTTTCCTAATTCCAAAATTTCCATATCTATGCTTCTTTTTGTGATTTTTGATACATATTAAGTATATTTGATAGTTCAGCACCTACTTTTAAACCAACAAGGCTATAGATAACAGGAATTGTTCCTGCACTAAAAATAGTTCCAAACTCTCCAAGACCATATCCATCAAGAGTAGTATCCAAGAAACCTCCTCCAAGAAGGATACCTAACACACCAATTAAAACAACTGAAACACCTGATAAACTCTCAACCCATATTATAACGGAGTGGTTAATAGTCATATTAGGGTTAGCCATAATTGCCAACACTATAGCAGATGCTATAATTGCACCCCCTTGAAAACCTCCACCAGGAGTTAAGTGACCATTAAGAAACACATAAATACCAAAAAGAAACATTATTGGCACTAATAGTTGGGAAGCTGTTTTCAGTAGTTCTGAAGTACCTCTATGAATAATTACTTTCTCTTCGTCCTCTTTACTTAATTTCAAAAAGAAAGAGATAATTGCAGCAGTAAGAAAAAGTATTGTAATTTCTCCTAAAGTATCAAACGATCGGTAAGAAATTACAACTGCAGTAACAAGGTTAGCTGCACCTACTTCACTAGCTCCATTTTCTGCATAATGGGCTGCGATGCCTGTAAGCTCGGTATGTGGCTCATAGCTATTGTATAGATTATAAAAAATAAATCCAAAGCTGGCCAAAACAAGCGCTATTAAAAAATTTCTAAGCATTTTGTCTTTTGATTTTATTTAGTACATAAAAGAAAATTAATGTTGATAATCCGCTACCAATAGCAGCTTCAGTCATTGCTACATCAGGAGCCGCCATCAATAAGAAAAGCACCGAAGCAAATAAACTAACAACACCAGCAGCAACAATTGCCACTGATAATTTATTATTAAGAATAGCTATTACCGCCATTATCACCATAAGAACACCAATTCCTATAGCTATTACACTATATATTATTTCGTTATTCATCTTTAGGTTCCTCCACAATTTTATTATTAATATCTTCTCTTAATTTATCAACAGAAGTAAGTTTTGATAAAGGTATTTTCATTGCATAAGCAGCACGCATTAATACGTGTGACGATACAGGATTAGTAAGTAGTATAAATACTACTAATACAGCAAATCTTCCTACCCAGTTTATTTCACCCCAATTCTCAAAAGCCATTAGTGCCAATCCTATAAACGACATTATTGCACCTAAAGTAGAGGCTTTAGTTCCTGTTTGTACTCGATTATATACATCCGGCATACGAAGTAAACCTATTGCAGCAGTCAAAAGACTAAACGAACCCATCAGCAAAAATATCTGACCTATTATTTCTATAGTTTCTTTCATAATTATAACCCTCCTTGTATATATTTAGCAACAATAATAACCCCTAAGAAACTTAGAAAGCCATATACTACTGCTACATCTAAATAAATAGCACGATTAGACAAAAAAGCTATAACACCAATCATAACTAATGATGTTACTGTCATAGAATCAAAAGCTACAACACGATCTACTACTGATGGCCCTTTTATAAACCTAATCAGTCCTGCTAGCAATGTTACCATCAACATTGCTATTGAAATATAAAATACTATATTATCCATACATTACCTCCAATAATTTTTCAAATTTCCTTACTATTGCATTTGTTGCACCTTTAACATCTTCTGCCTCTACATCAATCCAATGTATATATAAAGCATCATCTGTTATCTCTATTGTAAATGTACCTGGTGTTAAAGTAATAGAGTTGGCAAGAATCAGCCTAGCCATTTTCGACTTAAGTGTAGTACTTACTTTTACAATACCTGGATTAATAGGCATCGAAGGGGAAAGCACTCTACGAGTTACATCGATATTAGCCTTAACCAATTCTATCAAAAATACAATAATGTACCAGAAAAAATAAGCAAATGCTTTAGGCGTTAGGTTAATCTCATTAAAGAGTGTGCAGCTTCCACATAGTACAACTGATAACGCAAGCGATATTCCTGTTCCTAATAAAACGCTGCTCACATCCAATGACCAAGTCAAGAGCATCCACCCTATCATAATTACCAGAAACGAAACAAATATATTTTTAATTTTCATAAAACTTTTATTATAAATTAAAGATTTTAATGGTTATTAATCATACTCAATATTTTGTTTATCTATTATCAAAATAGCTTTCACAAAACATCCAAAAAATTCAAGTAGCAAAAATAAGAAAAATAACACGATAACAATTTATTTAGAATGATGTTGGATATTTTATATACGAATAGATAATCTATAAGAATAAGACTTATCTCATATTTTAATTAGTCTAAAAATGTAAACTTTACAGTCCGTTTTAATAAAACATAATTATTTGCCTACAAAAAGGATATTTAATATAAAAATATAAGCAATAATATAAATTTTAAGCTCAATAAATTCCCAACAATATATATATCTATTTCTTAATTCACTATATATCTATGTTTTACAACTATAAGTACTTTAGATTAGAAAATGGCTATTATAGATTAAAAAGCACCAACCTTAGAGTGTAATTATACTATAATAAGACACCTTGGAATTATCGGCTAAAACCAAAGAACAGCATTATACTACAACGATAGGAAGTATAATTATTATCCTAAACTTCAAATATAAAACATCATAAAACAGTATTTATTTTTATTCTAAATAAGAAAACTTTATAAACCTTTTTAGGTGTTATTATACTAACATATTACGCCCATACTAATTGATTTTCAGTTATATAAATATAATATATGAGATTTATTAGTTTTATATATGTTTTTATTAGCAAAAAAAGTTAGAGTTCCTTATTTTTTTTTAGCATATTTGTAGTATTAAATAATTCACATTTGTTATGTATAGCAAATATGTTAAAACGTTAACAATCATAGTTTTCTTATGACAATGAACATAAAAATCAAGAGAGGTTATGACATAAAACTTAAAGGAATTGCGCAAAAAGAAGTGCAAAACCTTACAATAAGTCATTATGCATTAAAACCAACCGACTTTCATGGATTACTTCCAAAACTTTTGGCAAGAGTGGGAGATAAAGTAAAAAGAGGTACTCCTATTTTCTTTGATAAAAAAAGAGAATACATTAAAATCCCATCACCTGTAAGTGGCACTATCACGGAGGTAGTAAGAGGTGCAAAGCGAAAAATGCTTGAAATAAAGATTGAAGCTGATGCAAATGATGAATTTGTATCTTATACAAAAGCACAACCTTCTTCCATGGATTCTAAAGCAATTACAGAACAGTTGATCGAAAGTGGCTTATGGTCATTAATTCGTCAGCGACCATATACTGTAGTTGCTCACCCAGAGGATAAGCCAAAAGCAATATATATTTCTGGATTTGACACAGCGCCATTGGCTGCTGATATTGATTTTATACTAAGTGGTAAGGAAGAATCTTTTCAGGCTGGAGTTGATGCATTAGCAAAACTAACAGACGGAAAAGTAAATCTTGGAATAAATGCTAAGTCTAGCACTGGTTTCTTTAATAATATAAAGAATGTAGACCTTAACACATTCTCTGGTCCACATCCAGCAGGAAATGTAGGAATTCAGATTCATCATACCTCTCCTATTAATAAAGGAGAAACAGTATGGATAGTACAAGCTCAAGATGTAGCTACTATTGGCGATTTGTTTCTTACTGGAGAGTATAAGCCAGAAATAACAATTGCACTTGCAGGATCTGAAGTAATTGCTCCGCAGTATTATAAAATAAACCGTGGCTCATGCATTTCTGATATTATAAAAGACAAACTTAACACTAATGATAGTTTACGTATTATAAGTGGGAATGTACTCACCGGTAATAATATTGGTAATAAAGGTGCATTATCTTATTATCATAATGCTATAACAGTAATTCCAGAGGGCAATAAATTTGAATTCTTTGGTTGGTTAATTCCAAGCCCAAAGAAGCATAGTTTCTACAGAACAGCATTCTCTTGGTTAACGCCAAATAAAGAATACGCTCTAAACACCAATTTAAATGGTGGCGAACGTGCTTTTGTTTTTACTGGTCAAATGGAAAAAGTATTCCCAATGGACATACTTCCTATTCAATTAATAAAATCTATCATGATTAACGATATTGATATGATGGAAAATTTGGGTATTTACGAAGTAGATGAAGAAGACTTTGCATTATGCGAATATATAAGTACTTCAAAAATTGACATTCAGAAAATACTTAGAGAAGGACTTGATGAATTACGCAAAGAAATGAGTTAATTAATGATAATCAATATATAGATGAAATTTATAAGAAACATATTAGACAATATAAAGCCTCATGTGCAAAAAGGAGAAAAGTTTCAGGCTTTTCACTCCATGTTTGATGCCGCTGATACTTTATTTTATACTCCCGACGTAGTTACAACATCGGGAAGTCACATCAGAGATGGAGTGGATATGAAACGCTCAATGTTTATTGTGGTAATTGCTATGATTCCCGCACTACTTTTTGGAATGTGGAATGCTGGAAATCTACATTATGCTTCCATTGGTGAAACAGCAAGCTTTATGGATACTTTTTGGTTTGGTTTTATTCAAGTATTACCTATCGTATTAGTAACATACATTGTTGGTTTGGGTATTGAGATAGCTTTTGCACAAGGCAGAGGCCACGAAGTAAACGAAGGATTCTTTGTTTCGGGAATGCTTATTCCATTAATTGTACCTGTATCAACTCCACTATGGATGTTAGCAGTAGCAGTAGCTTTTGCTGTTGTTTTTGGAAAAGAAGTTTTTGGAGGCACAGGAATGAACATTGTTAACCCTGCTTTACTAACAAGAGCAGTATTATTCTTTGCCTACCCATCGGCAATGAGTGGTGACAAGGTTTGGATTGCTGAAAAAGCTGATGCTTTTTCAGGAGCAACTCCACTTGCAGAACTAACTGCTGGTAATGATATTGGCATTAGCCATATGGAAATGATAATTGGTAATTATGCAGGATCAGTAGGAGAAACCTCAATTATTGCTTTAGCAATAGGAGCTTTTATCTTATTGGCTACAGGAGTTGGAAACTGGAAATTAATGTTATCATTCTTCGTAGGAGGAATAGCCATGGGAGGAATACTTCATGGATTGGCCGATTCTTTTCCTGATAATACATATTTACAACTTTGCCCATGGGAGCATATTCTTATTGGTGGTTTTGCATTTGGTGGTATATTTATGATTACCGACCCAGTAACAGCCGCACAAACAGAAATGGGAAAATGGATATACGGCTTTTTAGCAGGTTTTAT
This sequence comes from Bacteroidales bacterium, assembly GCA_029932765.1. Taxonomy (GTDB): domain Bacteria; phylum Bacteroidota; class Bacteroidia; order Bacteroidales; family UBA1556; genus UBA6267. The sequence continues at coordinate 16,993 of JAOZPM010000044.1, forward strand.
TGCTATACTAGTACGTGTACTTAACCCTGCTTACCCTGAAGGTGTAATGTTAGCAATACTATTTATGAATGTATTTGCTCCAACAATCGACTTCTACGTTGTAGATTCAAATATTAAAAAACGACTTAAACGTGCTAAACTTAGCGCTTAACCATTAAATAATTTATAGATATGAACAAGAACAGTAATTCATACATTTTTATTTATGCTTCGGTAATGGTTGTATTGGTAGCGGTAATACTTACCTCCGCCAACCTTGCGCTAAAACCTTTGCAGGATAAAAATAAAGAAAATGAAAAGATGATCAACCTATTGAGCTCAATAGGAATTGATGCTGATGCAAGCAATGCATCAGAGCTATACTCAAAGCACCTAAAGAAAGAGGTGATAATTAATGAGAATGGAGAAGAACTTAGCACTTATGCTAATGGAGAACTTACTGGTAGTAAACGTGCTTTTGGTGTAAACCTAAAGACTGCATTATATAATGCTAGTAAAGGAGAAGTAGCCATGCCACTATTCGTAATGGATAATGATGGTGAAACATTTTATGTGATTCCTCTATTTGGAAAAGGACTCTGGGGACCTATTTATGGAAATATATCCATAGAATCGGATAAAAACACTGTGGCTGCAGTAAACTTTGGTCACGATAGCGAAACGCCAGGTTTGGGAGCAGAAATTATTCTTCCAGCATTTACTGATGAGTTTAAGAATAAACAAATTTTTAAAGATGGCGAGTTTAAATCTGTTAGCGTTGTAAAAGGCGGTGTAGATATGCAAACTAAAGTTGCTGAAGAGAATGGCGTAGATGCTATTTCAGGAAGTACACTTACTTGTGATGGAGTAACAAATATGCTTCATGATTGTATGATTAATTATGTAAATTACTTAAAACAGGAGGATAAATAGATATGGCAGAAGAAAAAGAACCAATGTTCTCACCAAAGAACATTAAACTGCTAACAAATCCAATAAATGTGGATAACCCTATTACCAAGCAGGTATTAGGAATTTGTTCGGCACTGGCAGTAACAGTAAAACTTGAGCCAGCAATAGTAATGTCATTATCAGTACTTGTGGTACTATCTTTTGGTAATGTTATTATCTCTTTTATGCGAAATGGAATTCCTTCTCGTATACGTATTATTGTGCAATTAGTTGTAATTGCTGCATTAGTAATTCTTGTAGACCAAGTGCTTAAAGCCTATGCTTATAACGTAAGTAAGCAATTATCGGTATTTGTTGGTCTTATTATTACCAACTGTATTATTATGGGTCGTTTCGAGGCTTTTGCCATGACAAACAAACCTTGGCCTTCGTTCCTTGATGGATTAGGCAATGCATTTGGTTATGCTTGGATTCTTGTGGCAGTGGCTTTCTTCCGCGAATTATTCGGAACAGGATCACTTATGGGACTTCAAATAATTCCAGATTCATTCTATGAAATAGGATATGTAAATAATGGTTTGGTATTATTACCTCCAATGGCATTATTTGCTGTAGCAACAATAATATGGGTTCAGCGCTCTCGTAATAAAGACTTAGTTGAAGATTAATTTGATAACATTTTAAAGAAATTAATATGCAAGAATTAGTAAATATATTTGTAAAATCCATATTCGTTGATAATATGGTCTTTGCGTACTTCCTTGGAATGTGTTCCTATTTGGCAGTATCAAAAACAGTAAAAACCTCAGTAGGACTTGGTGCCGCAGTAATATTTGTACTTATTATTACTGTACCTGTTGACTATCTTATGGTAAAATACCTTTTAGCACCTGGAGCATTAGTATGGCTTGGGCCTGAGTATGCTAGCGTTGACCTTAGTTTCCTTAGCTTTATTATGTTTATTGCTATTATAGCTTCAATGGTACAACTTGTGGAAATGATTGTTGAGAAATTTTCTCCAACACTATATGCTTCATTAGGAATCTTCTTGCCTCTAATTGCCGTAAATTGTGCAATATTAGGAGGTTCTTTATTTATGCAACAACGCGAATATCAAAGTATCTGGGAAGCCACTTCTTTCGGCTTAGGATCAGGTATTGGTTGGTTCCTTGCTATTGTGGCAATTGCAGCAATTCGTGAAAAAATTCGATATTCAAATGTTCCTGCTCCACTTCGTGGACTAGGTATTACTTTCGTAATTACAGGACTTATGGGTATTGCTTTTATGACTTTTATGGGTATAAAATTATAATAATATAAAGATATGATATTAGCAGAAATTTCAACAACCACTGTGATAATAATTAGTGTTACAGCCTTTCTAGGGGTAATGCTACTATTGGTGAGCATACTGCTTTACGCAAAGAAAAAGCTTACTCCTCAAGGAAGTGTAACTCTTACTATTAATGGGGAACGCAAAATAGAAACCGATCCTGACGGCACACTTCTAACTAAAATGACTGAAGAAAAGATTTTTCTTCCATCGGCTTGCGGTGGTGGTGGTACTTGTGGCATGTGTAAGGTACAAGTGCACGAAGGCGCTGGAGATATACTTCCTACAGAAACTGGCTTCTTTACTCGTAAAGAAGCTGCCAATGATTGGCGATTAGGCTGCCAAGTAAAAGTTAGAGCTGATATGGAAATAGAAGTTCCAGCCGAGATATTTGGTATTAAGAAGTGGGAATGTGAAGTTGTTTCTAACGAATCAGTGGCCACATTCATTAAGGAATTTACCGTACGTCTTCCAGAAGGCGAACATATGGATTTCCGCTCTGGTGGATATATTCAAATTGATGTACCAAAAATTACCGTTAATTATAAGGATATAATTATTGGTGATGATTATAAGAAAGATTGGGATAACTTTAATATGTGGGATTTGGTAATGAAAAATCCAGAGCCAATATACCGCGCATATTCTATGGCCAACCACCCTGCTGAAGGTGATATTGTTAAGCTTAACATACGTGTAGCTACACCACCTTGGGATGCTAAGAATAAAGGTTTTGCTAAGGTAAACCCAGGAATTTGTTCTTCATACATCTTTAACCTTAAACCTGGCGATAAAGTTATGGTTTCGGGACCTTATGGTGAGTTCTTTATTAAAGATACCAAGCGCGAGATGATGTTTATTGGTGGTGGTGCTGGAATGGCTCCTATGCGCTCGCATATATTTGATCAATACTTAACTCAGAAAACAGATCGTAAAGCTACTTTCTGGTATGGTGGACGCTCTTTAAGAGAACTATTCTATGTGGATGAGTTTAGAGCTATCGAAAAAGATAACCCACAATTCAAATTCCATATCGGACTTTCGGAGCCTGATAAAGAAGATAATTGGACAGGTTATGTAGGATTTATCCACCAAATTATATTGGATAACTACCTATCTAAAATGGAAGAGCCCGAAGAGATAGAGTATTACCTTTGTGGACCTCCAATGATGAACGATGCTGTTCTTAAAATGCTGGAAGACCTTGGTGTACCAGATGAAATGATAGCCTTTGATGACTTTGGAGGATAATAATCAAGATACAACATATTCTAAAAACGACTGCCTTCGGTGGTCGTTTTTTTTGCAATGATTTTTTTGTATTTTTGCATAATTGAGTCGAATCTAAAAAGATAGATTTTTATCGAAATCAAGGCGGAAAGATTATTTCTACCACAGTTAACATAGTGTTAATGAGGATTGAAAAAATCTTGACAACGATGAGTTTGGCAATAAATACGCTTCTTAGACCGCACTCATAATAGTAATCAAACTCAATCCAATGAATGCACAACAAATACAAGCTGAAAAACTAGACCTTATTGGTTGGATTTATAGTCTTCAAGATGTTTCTATAATTGAAAAATTAAAGAGTATTCAAAAAAATATTGAAATTGATAAAAGCACGGAGTTAAACCAGTGGCAAAAGGATATTATTGACGAAAGATTAGATAAAATAGCCAATGGCAATGAAAAATTCCAAGACTTTGAAAT
>JAOZPM010000045.1:0-19473 GCA_029932765.1 Bacteroidales bacterium
TGAAAATATAGGTCTTAGCTTGGATTTGGCTTTTCACTATGGACAAAATAATAATTTTATCGAAAATGACGACTCATATAAAAAATACAAAACAAGCGCAGATTTAAATTTTCAAAGAATAGGCTTTATAGGTAGATTTGTTGGAGAAGAATATCCAATAAAGTTATCAATTGGCTCGGGTATAGGGTATGGTAGTTTCTCTGCTTATTATCAAATAATAACTAACACTTCTGGAGTTGAATCTCAGTTGGATTTCGATGGAGAAGTTAGTTTTCCAATGGTATATTTCCAAACAGAAATAATAATTCCTATATTTAAGGGTTTATTCCTTTTTTCAGAATATGAATACTCTATTGCTTGGAGTGATGATTTTAGTTTGATTCATAATAATGGTTCCGAGTATAATGAAATAAAATATAAATACCCAGGACTGGGAGGAAATAGCTTCAGGTTTGGTTTGGGGTATGAGTTTTAATGCTATTAAAGCACTTAAATCACTCCAATACCGCATGAATACCACTGTGGTGTTGCGATTCTCATTATGTGGTATCGGGCTAACGAAACGAAGCAAACCTACCCATAAAAGAGGGAAAATAATTCCTTAAAAAACCTATATCATTTTTATTACCTTTGTAGGCTCATACGTATCTGTCGGAAGCATTATTTCTGATGGAGAATTATTATATATACAAAAGATAGATTTTATGCATTCTGAAAAAGAAGCGATGCAGTCGAGAGGCTGTTGTTTTGTGCCTTCTGCTGATCAGAACGAAAATATAAACCAGCATAGTTGCTGTAAATTAGATGCTTATGATTGGATAAGCGATGTAAATTTCATTGAAGAGAAGCGTTATTTCGACATTGTAGAAGTGCGTTTTAAGAACAATAGAAAAGGTTTTTTTCGTTCTCCCGAAGGAGAGGTGCTACGCAGTGGCGACATAGTTGCTGTGGAAGCAAGCCCAGGTCACGACATTGGAATTGTGAGCCTAGCGGGCGAAATAGTGCGTTTGCAAATGCACAAAAAGAAAGTCCCATATAAAGATACTTATATAAATAAGGTATATCGAAAGGCGCGAGCTAACGATATCGAAAAATGGATTCAAGCTGCTGCTCAAGAAATACCAAGCATGATTATCACTCGTAAAGCGGTGATGAGCCTTGGCCTTGATATGAAGATTAACGATGTTGAGTTTCAGGGAGATAAAACCAAGGCCATATTTTATTATACTGCCGAGAGTAGAGTAGATTTTCGAGAATTGATAAAAATTCTTGCAGAGAAATTCACGGTAAGAATAGAGATGAAGCAAATAGGTGTGCGTCAGGAATCAAGCCGATTAGGTGGTATTGGGTCTTGTGGTCGTGAGCTATGCTGTAGTAGTTGGTTAACGGATTTTAATTCTGTTTCTACCAATACAGCGCGTTTACAAAACCTATCGATGAATCCTCAAAAGCTTGCTGGGCAGTGTGGAAAATTGAAATGTTGCTTGAATTTTGAGCAAGATAATTATAAAGAGGAAGCTGCAAAGTTCCCTCCTACAGATGTTAAGCTGAAGACTAAATCGGGAGATGCTTTCTTTCAGAAGAAGGATATACTTTCGGGCATGATGTGGTATTCGTATTACGATAAGCCTTCGGTATTTATAGGAATGCGTCGTCAGGAAGTGCAGAATATTCAAAGAATGAATGATAAGGATAAAATGCCTGATGCGTTGAATGCTTATTTCGAACAGGAAATTGAAGAAACTGTAAAGTTTGACAATGTAATAGGTCAGGATGACCTTACTCGTTTCGACAAAGTGAAATTCGCAGGAAATAAAGGAAAAACAAAACGATCGGGAAATAGAAATTCCAATAATCGTAAGAATAATAAAAATACCAAATCGGCGAATAGTAAGGACAATAAAAACCAGCAAAATCCAGATGCGAAATCTAAAGATAATAAATCTAAGAACAATCGTGCTAAGGAAAATCAGAATAATAAGTCTGGAAAGCCGAGTAATAGAAATAATAATCAAAATAAGCCGAATAATGATAAGGGAAGTGCAGCTAATAAAAGCAAGCCCACAAATTCATAATAAACAGGTTTATTATTGAGTATAAAATAGCTCCAAATAGCTTAAAAAACTATTTGGAGCAATTTAAACAACTGCAATATTTATATGAACAAATTATTAATCATAATTGGGATAATAGGTCTATTATTCTCAATGGCATCATGCGACAATAATAGTATTTATGACCATAACGAATTGGTAGCAAAACCATGGTCTGCGGATCAAAAAGCCGTGTTTAATTTTGAGATTGACGATACTTTATCGGCATTTAATTATTATATAAATATTAGAAATACTACAGATTATAATTACTCAAATTTATACTTATTCATAAGAACAGACTTCCCTGACGGAAGATATTCTGTGGATACGGCAGAAATTTTTCTTGCAGATATAAATGGTAATTGGCTGGGTGATGGTTTTGGAGAAATTAAGGATAATCAAAGACTATTTCGTAAACATGGCCGTTTTCCTATGAAAGGGATGTATAAGATTACTTTTGAACAGGCAATGCGGGAGGAAAATCTAGAAGGAATAGAGGCCGTTGGTATAAGAATAGAGAAGATTGAGAAATAAGAATAGACTAAAAGAAATCATAGCTTTAAAATATTAATACTATGGCAGCAGAAAAAAAAGTGGTAAAGAAGAATACAAAATCAAAACCTAATACGGGAGCTAATCGTCTTATTAGTTTTATGTGGTTTAGCTTTGTTGGAGGTGTTATTTTTGTTGGTTTATTTTTTTATACCATATCAATAGGATTACTTGGTTTTATGCCAAGTTTTGAGGAGTTAGAAAATCCAAAGAGCAATCTTGCTTCCGAGATTTATTCTGCCGACCAGGTTTTATTGGGCAAGTACTATATTGAGAATAGATCTAATATAGGTTTTGACGAATTATCTCCATATCTTGTTGAGGCTTTGGTTGCCACTGAGGATGCTCGTTTTTATGAGCATAGTGGTATCGATTTAAGAGCTTTAGCACGTGTTTTTAAGGGTGTGATTACAGGAAATAGAGCTGGTGGAGGTTCAACAGTTACCCAGCAGCTTGCAAAGAATTTATTTCCTCGTCAGCAGTTATCAAAACTGGAATTGGTATCTCAGAAATTAAAGGAATGGGTTATTGCAGTTAAGTTAGAGTATAACTATACTAAGAATGAGATTTTAGCAATGTATCTTAATACGGTTACTTTTGGAAGCAATAGTTATGGAATAAAAACCGCCGCTAAAACCTATTTTGCAAAACTGCCAAATGAACTAAATAGAGAAGAGGCGAGTATGCTTATAGGTATGCTAAAAGCCCCATCGTATTATAATCCTGTGCGTAATCACGAAAGAGCTTTAAAGCGTCGAGAGGTAGTACTTTCGCAACAGTATAAGTATAATTATATTACAGAATTGGAATACGATTCTATTCGTATTCTTCCGCTTGATATGAGCAGGTATAAGCGTGCTGATCATAAGGTGGGTTTGGCAACATATTTTAGAGAATTCCTGAGGGGAGAAATGAAGGTATGGTGCAAGACTCATTATAAAGCCAATGGCGAACCTTATAATCTTTATCGTGATGGCTTAAAAATTTATACTACCATAAATTCCAAAATGCAACAATATGCTGAAGAGGCAGTAAGGGAGCATTTAGGCGAAGATTTACAGCCAGCATTTTTTAATCATTGGAAGAATAAAAGGAGATATCCCAATGCGCCATTTTATAAATTAACGAAGCAAGAAACAGCTCGAATTATGAAATCGGGAATGAAGCGAAGCGCAAGGTATTATTGGATGAATATTCGCAAGGAGCCTAAGGATTCAATAGAAGCAGTTTTCAATCGTCCAACTCAAATGCGAGTATTTAGTTGGCATGGCGATATTGATACCGTAATGACTCCCATGGATAGTATTCTATATTATAAGTCGTTTTTGCAAACGGGGGTTATGTCTGTTGAGCCAAGTACTGGCTATGTAAGAGCTTATGTTGGAGGCATTGATTACAATCATTTTCAGTACGACCACGTAACTAGATCTAAGCGACAAGTAGGTTCTACTTTTAAGCCATTTGTATATGCATCGGCAATGCAAGAGTTGGGCTATAATCCCTGTACTGAGGTTCCAAATATACCTGTTACTTTCCAAATGCCTGATGGGCAACCATCTTATACTCCTAAAAATTCGGGAGATGATAAAGAAGGAGAGATGGTAACATTACAGTGGGCATTAGCAAATTCGGTAAATTATATTTCAGCATTCTTAATTAAAAGAGTAATGCCAGGTAAGGTTATTGAATTGGCTCGCAAAATGGGGGTTACTTCCGATATGCAAGCCGTACCAGCCATATGTTTAGGAACGCCTAGTTTATCGGTTTACGAAATGGTAGGTGCTACGTCCACATATCCCAATAAGGGTGTTTTTCAGAAGCCAATATTTATATCTCATATTGAGGATAAAAATGGTAACGTAATAGAGACTTTTAATAGTGAGGCTGTTGATGCTTTGGATGAGATTACGGCATATAAAATGCTTTCGTTAATGGAAGGAGTGGTGAAGTATGGAACAGGAGTGCGCTTGCGTACAAAGTATAAAATGACTCAGGATATTGCTGGCAAAACAGGAACTACCGATAATAATTCTGATGGCTGGTTTATGGGATTAACCCCAGAATTGGTTACAGGTATTTGGGTTGGTGCTGAAGACAGATCCGTGCACTTTAGAAGCACTCATTTGGGTCAGGGAGCCAATATGGCATTACCTATTTGGGCACTTTATATGAAAAGACTGTATGCAGATACTTCATTAAATATTTCTCAGGAGTCTTTTGAAAAACCTGAAGGATTTTATGATGAAACTTATGATTGTGAGGCAATTGAAGAGGTGAATAATGAATTAAGAAAAGAGTCTGCCGATAACGAATTAAATGAATTTGGTTTATAATATAATAAATACAGAAGTTGCAAATAAATTAATAGATTAGAAATATATGAATAATTTTAGTTCAGATTTATTGATGAATATGCTTGATGGCGATATCGAGGAGGTTAAAGAATTAGCTAAAATGCTGATATCGTTGGGTCCTATAATGATTGAGGAAATAGAAGAATCAATAAATAGTAAGAACTGGAAGAATGCTGGAGCAGTAGCGCATAAGTTGAAGTCTTCATTAAAATTATGGCAAATGGAAGATTTAGTTAATTTGTCAATTTTTATTGAAATTAATGGTGAAACTTCATCAAATCAAGAAGAAATTATTGAAAATTTTGTTGAGCTTAAGAAAGGCTTTGAGCTTGCACTGATAGCTATGCAAGAGGAGTTTAGCCTATAAAAATGGGCATTAAAAAAGAGCAAACTTGGGAAAATTTGCTCTTTTAACACTAAAATCACAGATGCTAGTCTAAATATAGGGACGACTAGCTTTTGGCAACCTAGGACGGCTACCATTAAAATTAACTAACAATGCAAAAGTAATCCAAACACCTATTCACAAAAGTTAAAGGAATTAAACAAAGGCTAAAGTATGTTAAATATATAATGTCATTTGACAGAATGTAGTGCTATATAACTAACAAAGAACACTATACGCTTTGTTAAGAATTTATGAAATCCATTAATCATATTACAAAATAGGAAGATTGACATATTAGAATACTCATCTGACTAATTGGAATAAATTATAATAACACAACACCATAAATGGGTGGGGATGAGCAAAAACTGTGTATGCCAGGCTCAGAGATTTCAGAAATGTATTTTTTTTGTTTATACTAAGTATAAACAAAAAAAGCACCTATAGATTACTCCATAAGTGCTTTATTATAAGGTATAATAGGTGTATTATTTTAACTCTATCATTTTATAATTTTTAGATACAATTTGACCAACTTTTACATAAATGTTTTTAACAACGCCATCGAAGGGTGCTTTAACATGATTCTTCATTTTCATGGCTTCAAGTAGCATCATAATTTCACCTTGTTTTACTTGGTCACCTTTTTTCACGTTAATTTCCACAATAGTTCCCGGTATAAAAGCCAATGATTCTTTTGGGTTGGGTACTTTATATGGTTTACGATCTTTTTGCATTTGCGAAATTTTAGTGCGGTAAATAGCATCACCTACTCTAAAATCCTCAAATTCTTGATTATCCTCTATTTTTTCTTCAGTTTTTTTAGCCATAGCTCGTTCTTTTAATATTAATAATATGGTGTATAATAACTCTAAAATGGAGGAACACCATGTTTTCTAGCAGGGAGAACTACTTCTTTACTCTGAGATATCTCTAATGCGTGAAGAATAAATTTACGAGTTTCGTTTAATTCAATTACAGAATCGATATAACCGTATGCCGCAGCAATGTATGGGTTAGCATATTTCTCTTTATACTCATCAATCTTTTGCTGTCTTACAGCATCTGGATCATCAGCTTGAGCAATTTCTTTTCTGAAAATTATATTTGCAGCACCAGTAGGTCCCATTACGGCAATTTCAGCAGTAGGCCATGCAAAAACAAAATCAGCTTTAAGGTGATTTGAGCACATTGCAATATAACCACCACCATATGCCTTACGCATAATTAGTGTAATTTTTGGAACTGTGGCTTCAGAATAAGCATATAATAATTTGGCACCATGTCGAATTACTCCTGCATGCTCTTGATCTATTCCTGGAAGATATCCCGGAAGGTCGACTAGGGTAAGTAAAGGAATATTGAAAGCATCGCAATATCTAATAAATCTTGCAGCCTTATCTGAAGAATCCACATCAAGAACTCCAGCTAAAACAAGGGGTTGATTTGCAACAATACCAACGGTATCGCCATTGAGACGAGTAAACCCTATTACAATATTTGCTGCCCATAAATTCTGAACTTCAAAGAAATTAGAATCATCAGAAATAGACCTTACGATATTTCTCACATCATATGGCTCTGTTGGGTCTGCGGGGAATATTTTACTAATCTTAAATGATTTTGTTTTAGGAGGTTTAGTAGGAAATGAATCCGCCTTTTTAGTATTATTCCATGGCACATAAGTAAAGAGCTCCTTTATTTGGTTAAAACACTCTTTTTCGCTTTCGGCAAAGAAGTGTGCATTACCAGTTTTTTCGGCATGAACCCTAGCTCCACCAAGAGCTTCCATAGAAATTTCTTCGCCAAGTACAGATTTAATTACCTCAGGTCCTGTGATAAACATCTTTGATATTTTATCAACCATAAAAACAAAATCTGTAAGAGCAGGAGAATAAACAGCACCACCGGCACAAGGTCCTAGTATTACTGATATCTGAGGAATCACCCCAGAAGCCAATGTATTACGATAAAAAATCTCACCATATCCAGCAAGAGAGTTTACCCCTTCTTGAATACGTGCTCCACCCGAATCATTAATACCAATAATTGGCACCTTTAGTTTCATGGCGTGATCCATTATTTTGGTAATTTTACGTGCGTGCATATAGCCCAAAGAGCCACCTGCAACGGTGAAATCTTGAGCGTAAATACAAACAGGATGGCTATTTATAGTTCCTGTACCGATGATTACACCATCACCAGCAAGTTTCTTTTTGTCCATATCAAAATCCTTGGCAGCATGCTCTACAAATAGATCATACTCAAAAAAGGATTTTCTGTCTAATAATTCGATGATACGCTCTCTGGCGGTCATCTTTCCCATTGAAACTTGTTTTTCAATAGCTTTGTCGCCTCCACCTTTTATGGCTTCGCTCATTCTTTTGCGTAAATCGCTGGTCTTTGATCGTAATGACATATCGATTTAATAAGTTTAGTTAAAGAATAATTTTGTTACAATCTAATAAAACAATTTTGTAAGCACCAAATACTAAGTGAAATACTCCTTTATAAATACTTCAGTTAATATCCTGTTTTATACCGTGCTTATATAAATGTTTGTTATAAATTTTAATAGTTACCATGTTTCTTAAAAAACATAGAAGCAAATTAATATGCAAACATAAGATTAATGTTGATACAATAAGGTATATTAATAATAATTTTGTGTTATTGTCCATAATTTCTTTATTAATTAAGGTATTTTAAGTAATCTGAAATAATAGTTGTGGGCCTCTTATATTAATAAACCATTACATAGCGTTAATAAAAAAACATTAAATAATTTTCATTACTTTTGGTACACTTAATTTAAAGTTACTCGATATGGATAATGTATATAAATTAATAATTTTTCCAATGATAATGCTATTATCATTGGGTACTTTTTCACAGGACACATCGAGTGTGTTAATTCAAGAATTAAAAGGAGAGTATCGTGGCAAAACGCGTAAGGGCCTTGCCAATGGAAATGGTTTTGCAAAAGGTGTAGACAGCTATAAAGGTAAGTTTAAAAAGGGTCTACCGCATGGTGATGGAAAGTATGTTTGGGCAGACGGAAGTATGTATATAGGGAAATGGTATAATGGCGAACAGTCTGGCGAAGGAACGTATATCTATACTGTTGAGGGTAAAGATTCTGTTTTAACGGGTATTTGGAAAAAAGGTTTGTATACAGGTCCAGTTAGCAAGTCTCCTGTGGTAAAGAGATATTATAATATTGATAGTTTTAGATTCACAAAAGGTATTGGAACCCTGGATAGGGTTTTGTTAGACTTTATGCAAAACGGAACTACAAATAATAAAATAGAGAATCTTATGCTCTCGGCCTCCAGTGGCTCCCGTACAAGTATTGGTAGTTTAGTGGGATTTGATAATATAGTTTTTCCGGTAACTATAACCGCTCGATACGATACTTACAATAAATTAGGAACTAAGCAAGTAAATGCCTTTGTGGAGTTTATAATTTATGAAAAAGGAGATTGGGAAGTTGAAATAAAGAATTGATTTGTATAATTTTGTATTAGGATAATTAATTTATAGAATTAGTAATAATACGATAAGATATTTTGTATATCTTTGATTTACAAAAAAATAAGATAACTAACACAATCATTTAACTAATACAATCACTATGAAAAATCTTTTAACTATTGTTTTATTACTAGCATTAATTCCAATGCTAATGGCTCAAACTGTTGTTACCCGTATCGACCATGGATTTATCAATAAGCAAATAGATATCAATAATCAGAATAATGCCATAAAGAAGTCTAATAATAAATATTCTGTAGGAGATTATGGTGCTACTCCAGCCTTAAATTGGAAATCTGGTTTTGGAGGCTCTGCTGCCGATAATATTAATTCTGTAGTTTATGATAATTCAGGAAATGTATATATAACAGGTGATTTTTATGATGAAATGTCAGTTGCTGGAAACACATATAATTCCACAGGAGATAGAGAAGCTTTTGTTGCTAAATTTAGCAATACCGGTAGCTTTATATGGCTAACTCAGATCCCTTCAAGTGCAAATCAAAACACTTATTGTAATGATATAAGCATAGGTGTAAATGGAGATGTTTACGTTACTGGCTATTATACAGGAACCCTAACTGTAGGAACAAGTACACTTCCTAATAATAATAACTTTTCAATGTTTTATGCAAAACTGAATACACTAGGTCAGTTGCAGAGTGGAGGTTACCATAGTCAATCATTAAATGAAATAGGCTTGTATATTGATACCGATGCCAATGGAAATATTTATGTTAGTTGCACCGAGTCTACCAGCACTAATTCACGTCATGATTCGTGGTTTGTAAAATTTAATAGTTCAAATACTCAAGTTTATGCAAATCATTATTATGTGGGTTTCAACGATTTTAAAATTGTAGGAAACAGCATTTACTATTCGGGAGTTATTATGCAAGGACATGATGGTACTCTTGATGCCAATGTTACTATTCCACAGCCATCACTTTATAATGATGTTTTTATTACCAAATCGGATTTAAACGGAGTATTTGTTTGGGGATTATTGGCAGGTCATAATGGAAGTGGTGGTGACAGTATGAACGATCGCATTAGTTATAGTGATAATAGTTTATTTGTGGTGGGTTCGTTTCGTTCTTCAATAAGCTTTGGAAGCGAAAGTTATACTGTATCAGACGGCAATTTTTTAACAAAAATAGACACTCTTGGTAATGCATTATGGCTAAGAATACAAAATTATGGAAATGTAGCATTTGATGCTGATGGTTTGGGAAATACATATGTACTAAGTGCCGATTCTATGAATATATATACTTCCAATGGTATGGCGATGCCCGCTATGTTTACGGTAGATAATGATGTTATGGATATTAGTGTAGGGAATTCAAACTACAGCATTGCGTTGGTTGGTAATAAAAATGGACTTAATAAGGTTATTCAATATTCATCGGCTTTTACAAAAGACTGGGAAACTCAGTTTGGCGGCACTAGTGCTGCGGCATATCAAATAGGAATGGTAACGGATACTTTGGGTAATGTGTACTCATATAATTACACCTCTGGCAGTATCGATTATTTTGGACATACTGTGAATGCGGGGATATTTGTATGCAAGCAAAATGGTATGGGTAGCGTTTTATGGTTAAGGCAATTCAATAATGTTTATGTTAATTATGGAATGGGAAGTTATATTGAAATAGACCCTTCAAATCAAAATATTTATTTCACAGGATTTTTCACCGACTCCTTGCATATTCAAAATCAACCATCATTAGTCCCAGCTGCCGATGGCAGTGTTTTTATTCTTAAGTATGATGTTAATGGTAATTTTGAGTGGTCAAAGAAAGAAGATTTTGAAGGTTTTGGGTTATGTTTAACTGCTGATTATTCAGGAAACATTATTTTGTCAGGTACATTTAGCAACACTATAAGCATAAGTGGCAATACATTAGTTAGCGCAGGAAGTGAAGATGGTTTTGTAGTGAAGTACAGTAATTTAGGCACAGCAGAATGGGCTAATAGAGCTGGTGGTAGTGATATCGAATATGTAGCGTTAGTATCAACAGATAATAATGATAATATATATTTAACGGGAGAATTCACTTCAGATGATGTTACTATTGGCACCACAAGCTTTCCTATGCTTGCCGGAGATGGCAATGTGTTTTTAGCAAAGTTTAATTCTAGTGGTGTGTTGCAATGGTCGCAAGCGCTTGGAGGAAGCGGGCACGCTTGGCATGATGATGTTACCTGGCCAACGGGAATTAAAACTGATAAGAATGGTAATTCATATATTAAAGGAAATCTTAGTTATAAGGGAGTTTTTGGCACAGTAACCCTAGAGAATCCCGCCTCATATTTTAATAAGTTTATCACTAAGCTTGATAATAGTGGTACAGTACAATGGGCAAAAATGATTTCTCAACCACAAAGTAGTCATCAATTTGACTATAATCAATTTGACATTGACAAAGATGGAAGTGTA
The DNA here is from genome assembly GCA_029932765.1 of Bacteroidales bacterium. Classification (GTDB taxonomy): domain Bacteria; phylum Bacteroidota; class Bacteroidia; order Bacteroidales; family UBA1556; genus UBA6267. Next base: position 11,371 of record JAOZPM010000045.1, read on the forward strand.
TATTTTGGAATACAAGCAAAGGATACTTTAGATTTCGGTACTGATTTTCAATATGTACCATCAAGTGACGGGGATTTATTTGTTGCAAAATACTCTATATCGGGCAGTTTGATTTGGGTAAAAACTATTATTGGCGAAGACTACAATTATAATTGGATAAGCAGCGTAGCCGTTTATAATAATAGCAATGTTTTTGTTGGAGGTTTTTTCTCAAATAGCATTTCAATTGATGGCGAAGTACTGAGTAATATAAATAATAAGCATGGATTTATCACCATGTTTGGAACAGATATTAATAATGGGGTTAAGGAAGTTTATAACTCTAAAACCTCTAATATTGAGATTTTCCCAAATCCAACATCAGATAGGATTTCATTTATTACAAAAATGAATTTCAGTAATGCAAGTGCTAGTGTTTATTCTATTTCTGGAAAACTAATAAAAACAGATATTGTAGATAATTACAGCTCTGTAGATATAAGTGAATTATCGAAAGGAGTATATTTTATTAAAATATATACTAAAGAAGGTCAAATATTCACAAAGAAATTCATAAAGGAATAAGAATAAAATCATCAATTATACAAAAGCTTCAAATAATATAGTTTGAAGCTTTTGTTTTTTATAATTGATTAGCTAAAATTAATATATAAATACAAAAAAATCCTCCGACCAAATTGCTTGAAAATCTCTATAAAATAGACATATTACTTACGCAATTTGCTCACCTCCTTTTCACTTCGGCTAAGCTCAGCACAGGTCTAAGGAGGACTAAACAAAAAACCAACAAACGATTAAATAATACGTCAGTATATCCTGCCTATTACTTATGTGCTAATAATTGATTGAAAACTAATTTCTTTTACCCTCAATAAAACTTTTATATTTGCATTTATAAAATATTTATAAAATGTGGAAAAGAGCGATTAGTTTAATCCTTCGTCAAAGGATTTTAGTATTGATAATTATTGGAATATCTACTTTGTTTATGGCATACCAAGCCACACAAATAAAGATGTCGTATGAGATGGCTCAAATGCTGCCAGATAGTGATACTACAGTAATACGATATAATAATTTCAAGAAGATTTTTGGACAAGATGGAAGCGTGCTATACCTAGGTATATTGGATAGTGCTATTCACAATATTGATAATTTCAATAAATGGTATGACCTTACTAAAGACTTAAAAGAAGTAGATGGCGTTACAGAAACACTATCTTTAGCAAAAGTTTTTGAGCTTAAGCGCGACGATAGCCTTAAGCGCTTTTTTATAGACCCAGTATTTAAAACTCGCCCACAAACACAATCCGAACTTGATAGTCTTTGCAAAAGGGTTTTTAATCTTCCTTTTTATAAAGGCTTGCTTTATAATCCCGAAAATAAAGCTACTATATTAGCGGTTACACTAGATAAGAATAAGGTAAATAGTAAAAAACGTTTTGAACTTTTTTCAGATATTGAAGATATAGTATCGGTATATGAGCAGGAAACGGGTGTAGATGTTCATTATTCGGGACTGCCGTTTATTCGTACAAAAATGTCGAAAATAATAAAGGATGAACTTCTGATGTTTACAGGAGTTACTATTATTGTTGCATCATTATTATTACTATTATTTTTCAGATCTTTCAAAGCATTATTTTATCCACTTATTGTGATGTTAGTTGCAGTAATATGGGTTTTGGGCTTACTACAATCTTTAGGTTTCGAAATAACAATTCTTACGGGAATACTACCTCCACTAATTATTGTTCTTACGGTAGAAAACAATATTTTCTTACTTAATAAGTACCATAGCGAATACCGATCTCATAAGCGTAGGGTTAAAGCTTTGGCTAGAATGATACAGCGTGTTGGCGCAGCAATGTTTCTTACAAACCTTACCACGGCAATAGGTTTTGCCGCATTTATTATTACTCGAAATACATTATTAGTGGAGTTTGGTGTAATTGCTTCATTGTCTATAATGATGGTTTTTGTACTTTCAATTACATTGATTCCAATATTTTTCAGTTTTGGCTCTGATCCAAAAACACGTCATTTAAAGCACTTAGATCGAAAAGGATTAAGTACACTTATTAATTATATCGAACGATTAGTACTAAATAAAAGAACGGCGGTATATATATTTACTACTGTAGCAATAGTGGCGGGTATTATTGGAATGAGCATGCTCGAAACTACTGGAAATGTGGTTGATGATATCCCTCAAGATGGAGAAATTTATGAGGATATGATTTTTCTTGAGAAAGAATTTAGTGGCATTCTTCCTTTTGAGATAGTGATTGATACAAAAAAACCAAAAGGAGTATTAAAAACCTCCACCTTGAAGCGCTTGGATAAATTGCAGGACACCTTGGCTACTTATAAGGAATTCTCAAAATCCATATCAGTAGCTGATGTGGTAAAAATTGCCAAGCAAGCATATTATAATGGCGATCCAGAAAAATATTCTCTACTTAACTCTAGAGAGCAGGCTTTTATAATGAGTTATCTACCCAAAGATATGGGGCAAAATAAGCGTACATTGATAAATTCGTTTGTGGATAGCAGTATGCAGATAACTCGTATCAGCGTACAAATGGCAAATATTAGCAGCCCTGAGATAGATGCTTTAAAAGCTGATTTGGAGCCTAAAATTAATGCTATATTTAAACCAGAGAAATACAATGTGTATCTTACCGGAACAAGTGTAGTGTTTTTGGAAGGAACAAAATTCTTAGTAAATAACTTATTATTAAGTTTATTTCTTGCGGTAATAGTAATTGGCGGTATAATGTGGGCTTTATTCAATTCGTTTAGAATGGCAGCGATAGCTCTTCTTCCCAACCTTATTCCACAAATACTTACTGCAGCTCTTATGGGTTTTTATGGCATTCCATTAAAGCCATCAACGATATTGATTTTCAGTATAGCTCTGGGTATTTCTGTTGATAATACCATACATTTTCTTTCGAGATACCGTATGGAATTAAAAGCTCAATCAAATGATATTAAAAAAGCTGTAATAAATGCTTTCCATGAAACTGCAAACTCAATGATTTACTCATCGGTGGTGCTTTTCTTAGGTTTTTCTGTATTTATGTTGTCTTCTTTTGGAGGGACTCAATCTCTTGGTAAATTAATTTCATTTACTCTATTATCGGCAATGTTATCGAATTTGGTATTGCTACCATCGTTAATCTTAACTTTGAATAAGCGTATTATAACAAAGTCTTTTAATGAGCCATTTATTCAGATTATGGACGAGGAAAATGATGAGGATATTGAAGAATTGGAGTTTGAAGAATAATAATAGTTTCTTATTGTTTTTAAGTGTATTATAGATTATTATGCAAAGTCGTAATTTGGTAAAGCGTATTTTTATTACTTTATTGGTATTTATTATAAGTGCCATAATTATTGCATTTAGTTTGGTATATCTTTATGAAGATAAAATAAAAGCCTACTCAATTCAACATATTAATAAAGCAATAAATGCCAGAATTGATGTAGAAAAAATAGACCTAAGTTTTTTCAGTCAATTTCCGAGAGCTTCCTTAGATTTTCATAATGTTGGGTTTTATAATAATAACCCAAAGAAGAAAGAAGACTCGCCAATTATAAAATCCGAACATATTTTTCTAAGCTTTGATGTATTAGAACTTTTAAGCGATAATTATAATTTACAAGAAATTATAATTAATAATGCCATTATAAATTTTGAAATTTATAAAAGTGGTAAAAATAATTTTAGCTTTCTAGCCTCATCCAAAGATAGTGATAGTAGTAGTTTTTTGCTAAATTTGAATGCCGTAAGTTTTATAAATACTGAGTTTAATTATAATAATAAAGCAACAAAGCAGAAGTTTAAAATTCTGATTAAAAATTCTACGGCAAGAGGTATTTTTGGTGATAAGAATTTTGAAATAGATTTAAAGGGAAAAACAACATTAAAATATTTTTATAATAAATCAAGACTTATAGCGTCAAATAAAAAACTTGATCTGGATGTTATTACAAAGTTTAATATTGAGAAAAAGCATTATTCTTTGAAAAAGGGCTTGCTTACCTATAATGGAATTCCCATGAAGCTAAGTGGAGGTATACAAATGTATAAATATAGCATTGGAATTAATGCTAAACTTAGTGCAAAAAACCTTCGATATAGAGATGTTGCAAAAAATTTAGACAAAGAACTTCTTGCAAATATTAATAAATATAATTTCCAAGGATTGATAAATCTTGATGTGAAAATCGGAGGAAAAATTGGAGGAAAACATAAGCCACATATTTCTGCTATTGCTAGTATTAGTAAGTTTAAGTTTGATATTGATGAGTTAAAGTTATCCGCTAAAGACGTTAGTTTGGAGGCTAAGTATAATAATGGTAAGAATAACACATTAAACAGCTCAAGTATTGTTATTAGCAATATAACGGGTAATAGTAATATTGGGCATATTGAAGGTGAAATTGAAATAAGGAATTTATGGCAGCCAAAGCTTAAAGCAGAGTTTAGAGGAGATCTAGACCTTGAACCCCTAAATGATGTAATAGATATGGATACTATCGTAAGCATGGCAGGGACGGCATCAACTTATACGTGGCTGAGTATGAATTTCAAATATTCAAAGGATAATGATGAATGGAAAGTAGAGAATATAAATTATGATAATAATTTTGATATTCAGAATGCTAGTTTAACATTAAAAGACTCTAAGTTATCGTATTCATTAATCAATACTAAAGGACGAATAGAGAATAATAAGATTATAATTTATCAACTAACAGCCTTTGCCCAGGGAAGTAAAATAAGTGCTCTAGGTTCACTTTATAATTTGCCATATAGTAGTAAGTACATAAAAGCCAGACCCACTGTTGCAAATTTTTCTCTGAAAGCAGATAATCTTTCTTATGATAAAATATTAGATGCTTTACCTAAGGGAAGTGATGATGGCGATAGCAGATTTAGCAATAAGTTGGATATAGTAATCGATCTTGAAACAGAGAAATTTGTTTACGATAATATTAATGTAACAGACTTATCAGGACGATTTCAGATGCGCAATAGAAGGCTAAGTTTCTTTAATATTAAAGCTAATACTTTGGGAGGCTCCCTTGGAGGAATGTTGTGGATTGATGGAAGTAAAAGAGGTGTTTATAATTTATTTTTAGAAGGAGAAACAAAGAAATTAGACATTAGTAAGTCTTTCAAAATATTCAATAACTTTGGTCAAGAAACTATTACATCGAAAAATATAAGTGGAGACCTTGATTCAAAATATGAGTTAAAATGTAGTTTCGATTCTTCATGGAAAATTTATAATAGCAGTATAGAGCTGAATACAAATATGGTAGTTAAAAATGGCATATTGAAGGATGTTGAATCGTTAAATGCTATTAAATCTTATACTAAAATTGATGATTTCTCAGAGCTGAAATTTTCGGAGCTTAAAAACAATATTTCAGTAGCTAATTCTCAAATCATTATTCCAGAAATGAGGATTAATAGCAATAAAATGAATATTGATGTTAGTGGCATTCATAAGTTTGACAATAGCTATGAATATCATTTTACTATTTTGCTTTCAGAAGTTTTGGGAAAGAAGTATGAAAGCACAAGCAGTGAGTTTGGAGAGGTGGAGAATGATGGTTATGGTCGCACAAAACTATTTCTAACCCTTATTGGTAAAGACGATAAATTTGAGGTGGAGTATGATAAATCGGGTCTCAGAAAAAAGATGAAAAACGATTTGCAAGATGAAAAACAGAGTTTGAAAAAAGCTCTTAATTCTGAATTTGGTTGGTTTAAGACCGAAGAAGATAAAGTAAAAAAGGATTCCGTAAAAGCTCCTAAACAAAAGAAAAATAGTGAAAAGGAGAAAATAAAGAAGCAGGAAGAAGGAGAATTTATTATTGAATGGGATGACGAGTAATAATGGTTAATTATTAATTGTTAATGTTTAATGAGGATGTTGGTTTTCCGTTTTCAGTAGGCAGTATTCAGTAGGCAGTCTTCAGTTAACGGGAATGAGAACTGAAGACTGACAATTGAGAGCTACGAAATCACATCAATTCCTTCAGCAATAAGCAGAGTGATAAATTTAGAAACAACTTCTTCAGAAACATCGCTGCCAAAGTGCTTAATAATACTATTAGTATCAAGCTTAACAACAGTTCTTCCTTTAAGTTTAAGCTCATTATATTTGGTCCTTGCTTCTTCGGTATTTGCTACAGAGTATTTATTTCCTACAGTTGTAATACTTCTACTTTCGGCACCTTTGCTCTTTCCTAAAATCATACCCACTGCAGCAGTATTATGCGTAATAGGGTCAATAAGGATAAACGAGCCCGTTATATGATTGCGCTTATATGGATCAAAGAAAAGTGGCTTAGCAGTAGTTATTTGAACTCTTCCAATATCATTCAGATTGAAATTTTCGACATTAGAATGCTCAAGAGTATTTACATCAATTCGGTAATCTATATTTTTGATAATACCACGAGTGCTGTTGTTTGCATGTTTTACAAAAAACTGCATTTCTCTATCCATTACAGCCTCATCCATCCATACAAGCATAGCATCAATCTGTTGACTTACCATTGGTAGATTATCAGGATAAACCAACATATCGCCACGGCTAGCATCTATTTCATCCTCTAAAGTAATGGTAACTGATTGTGGAGGGAAAGCCTCTTCTAAATTACCATCATAGGTAACAATTTCTTTAATTTTAGAAGTTTGCCCCGAAGGTAATGACATTACCTCAGCACCTTTGCGAACTATGCCCGAAGCTACAGTTGCAGCAAAGCCACGGAAATTTATATCAGGACGATTTACGTATTGAACAGGGTAGCGCATATCCTCAAAATTTCTATCAGAGCTAACATGAACTTCTTCAAGGAAATTTAATATACTTCGACCTTTATACCAAGGCATTTTATCGCTTGTTTCCACAACGTTTTCACCCTTAAGTGCTGATAGTGGAAAATAGTGAACGTCAGGAATATCTAATGTGGCAGAAAAGTTTTTATATTCTTCCACAATGCCATCAAACACCTCTTGCGAATAGTCTTTTAAGTCCATTTTATTCACAGCAACTACAACGTGCTTAATTCCCAATAGCGAAACTAAGAATGTGTGACGCTTTGTTTGTGTGATTACACCTTTGCGAGCATCAATAAGAATAATTGCAAGATTTGCAGTAGAAGCTCCAGTAACCATATTACGAGTATATTGCTCATGACCAGGAGTATCTGCAATAATAAACTTTCGCTTATTAGTAGAAAAATAGCGATATGCTACATCAATTGTTATACCCTGCTCACGCTCAGCCTTAAGGCCATCAAGTAAAAGTGCGTAATCAATATCTTCACCAGCATGACCAACACGTTTGCTGTCGCGCTCAAGTGCCATTAACTGATCGTCGTATAATTTCTTAGAGTCAAAAAGTAATCTTCCAATTAAGGTAGATTTTCCATCATCAACAGAGCCTGCAGTTAGTATTCTTAAAAGTCCTTTTTTCTGGTCAGCATCAAGAAATGCTTTTATATCTAGTTCTTTATTTGTCATCATTATTTAGTTTGATTCTTTATTTGTCAGTAATGAATTGTAAAATATTGTAAATTATTGTAAAGAATGGTCATTAATTCGGACCAATAGTTTTTATATAATTATTCAGTTTTACGCTAATTGTATTTATATCTGTGATAAAAATATTAAAATCTTCAGGTGAAATCAAATCCCTTTCATTAGCTTTTGTAATCCAGGTTTTGGTTTCAAATAGTGACCCACGAGAATAGTAACTAAAGTTTTTACGTTCCTTATAATGGTATCGCCCAAGTCCTTCGCTTAAATTTGCAGCAATGGAATCAGCTGAACGAACTAATTGTTTTCCTATAGTATCTTTATCAAAATATTTCCATTTATTAACGTGTGAATAAATTTTTCTTCCTAAATCCATTGACAAATTATAAACTATAAAATCTTCTAATAACATAATAAACTATATTTTACCACTCTTTACCACTCTTTACCACTCTTTACAATTACTTACTATCCTTTACAATTACTTACTATCCTTTACAATTACTTACTATCCTTTACAACCCCTTACCATT
>JAOZPM010000045.1:19573-20827 GCA_029932765.1 Bacteroidales bacterium
TTTACCACTCCTTACTATTTATTAAAAATACCCTTCTTTTTTCTTCTCTTCCATACTACCATCCTGATCAAAATCAATAACACGGGTAGTACGCTCACTTTTTGTTGTGGTCATCATTTCTTCCACAATTTCTTCCACAGTAACGGCCTCAGATTCCACAGCTCCAGTAAGAGGATAACAACCTAAAGTTCGGAAACGAACCATTCTCATTTCAGCTTTTTCGGCAACTTCTTTAGGCATTCTATCGTCATCCACAAGTACTAAAGCTCCATTATATTCAACAATAGGGCGTTTCTTAGCAAAATAAAGAGGCACGATAGGAATTTCTTCTAATCGGATATAATTCCAGATATCAAGCTCAGTCCAGTTGCTTATAGGAAATACTCGGATTGATTCGCCTTGATGAACTTTAGTATTGTAAATACTCCAAAGCTCTGGGCGTTGATTCTTAGGATCCCATTGATGAAACTCATTTCTGAAAGAAAAAATACGCTCCTTGGCACGAGATTTCTCCTCATCGCGGCGAGCACCACCAAAGGCGGCATCAAATTTATGCTTGCTCAATGCTGCCAATAAAGCCTGGGTTTTCATAACATCAGTATGAACTTTACTACCGTGAGTAAAAGGGCCGATGCCTTTTTCAAAGCCATCCTTATTATGTTCTACAATAAGGTCCCAATTATTCTTTTTGGCATAGTGATCACGAAATTCTACCATCTCGCTAAATTTCCACTTACTATCAATGTGCATCAGTGGAAAAGGTATTTTGCCAGGAGCAAAAGCCTTCTCTGCTAGGCGAACCATCACTGCCGAATCCTTTCCTATGGAGTATAACATTACCGGGTTTTCGAATTCTGCAGCCACCTCACGTATTATGTGAATTGCCTCTGCTTCAAGTTCTTTCAGGTTGCTTAAGTTGTAAGAATTATCCAAAATATATTGTTTTATTATTTATTTTTCTATTATTAATAATAGCTCTATTAAAGCTAACGAAGGTCGTAAAATAATGCTTTGGTTTTATTTCTATTTTGCGCACTATTTTATTGAAGGATAATAAAAGATAGAGCTATTATTCAGTAGCAAGAGTTTCAAATATTTTCTAAAAAAATGTAGAAGGAGCTAATAATAATCATAACTTTACACCTCACAGATTGCAACTTATATAATATGCATTCAAGTGCTTTTGATGGGATTAAAACTCATTAATGATTTAGATATAGGAAATAAGCGGAAGTTTCCGTTTATAAACGACAA
>JAOZPM010000150.1:0-6125 GCA_029932765.1 Bacteroidales bacterium
CGTAAAATTTTATTAACCAAGTCTACTTAAACTAAAAAAGTAGTTGTTCGTAAATTACGAACAACCACTCCCATGATAATACTACCAACAAATAAACACTTCTCCCTTCACCCTTATCTATTCACTCTTCTCCCTTAACTATCCAAACCAATCCCTCCACCTTTTCTTCCTTTTAGCTTTTTTCTTCTCTTTTTTGAGGTTACTTTTTTTGCCTTTAAGAAAGTGTTTTACTTTATCCACGGCATTATCTTCTTTAAAATCTTCGCAGTTCATAAAGTCCGCAGGGTAATCTTCGGCATTGATGGGTGTAAACTTGGTATTTATGCTTTTGTATAGAGTTTTATTTCTTTTGATTTTTTGTAATGTAAGAGCCACTAATGGTAATTGCCGAAGCTGGTCCCTAGTTAGCATCATATTCGTAAATATCTACACCTTCCTCTGGAGTTTGATGCGGACCAACAATCTCCAAAAAATTAAACTGCGTGGCTGCCTGAAACATAGACTCTGCATTGGCTTTATACTAAGCCAATATAAAAATCTTGCACCCACTATTCTGTTCTAATTCCTATTACGCAAACATCATCAATTTGAGGTTCCTTAGCTTTCCATGAATTATAGACTTCTAATAATTTTTCTCCTTGATGTTTCATCTCTAAGCTAGAAATTTCTACAAGAATTTCCTTAAAGCGTTTATTCTTAAGTTTCTTACCATTATTACCACCAAATTGATCATAATATCCATCGGATGACATATAGATAACATCATCTTTCTGCGTTAGTATTTTCTGATAGCTAAATTTATCCATTTTTAAGTAATAACCCACAGGCATTCTATTTCCTTTATACTCATGCATTTCATTATTTCGCACCAAATATAGTGAAGAATTGGCTCCTGCAAAAAGCAGCTCATTATTTTTATTATTTCGTACACATACGGATATATCTAAGCCATCACTCAAGCTCTCCACTACATCCTCTAATATTTGTTTATCCATTTCTAGTAAAGCGAGATTATTATTTTGCTTACGTAAGGCTTTAATAATTGAATTTCGTAGCTCATTGAGAATAATATCAGGCCTAACAATACCATCTTTCTCAATAATCTCTTTTAAATATGTAATACTCAACAAACTCATAAAAGCTCCTGGAACACCATGACCAGTACAATCAGCTACAATAGCAATTCTCCAATCACCAATAGATGCAGCATAATAGAAATCTCCACTTACAATATTTAATGGCTTATACAGAACAAAATGGTCACCTAAAACAGAATTCAATTTTGTTTTACGAGGAAGAACAGCTTGCTGAATTCTTTTAGCATATTCTATACTACCTAATATTTCGTTTCTACTCTTGATTATTTCTTGCTTCTGCCGTTCTAATTCTGTAATATCATCTATAATTACTAGCACCATTTCTTCTTCTTGATAGCTAATATACTTTGTTGAAAACATAAGTTCTCTCTTAACATCATTCTGCTCCCTGAATAGCGTATGACCAATGGGTATATTTCGTGTAGACTCTTTTGTCTGTATACAGTTAACAATACTACCTCTAATATTACAATTTTTACAAGCAGGTGTAGTGCCACATATACCATTATTCTTATTTGCATTAGCACAACCACAACTTTTGCCAAAAAGAAAACCAATTACTTCATGTTCGGCACGTGTAAAAATTAGATGGTTATTATCATTAAAACCAATAAGGCGCATCTTAGAGTCTACTATAAACAATGTTGAATTTAGGCTACCAAGAATTGAATTGATAAAGGTATTTGAACTTTTTAGAGCATCTAATTTGTTTTGTGCCTTGTTTTGAATGATAGAAGTAGAAATATAATTCTCTCGAATAGCAGGCACATAGCTGTTAATTACATTTGTTGGATTTGTGAGCATAATAATTTGTTTTATAGCGTTAAACTAATCTACAGGTGTAGTTATAATTTAATAGCTTTATCTTTATCCCAATAACTAATTTTACAGCTATTATATTTCTTGAGCAGCGAAATATATAATATTGATATTCATCCAACAATAATGAATGAAAAGTCTAAAAAAAATGTAAAATATAACTGATAATCATGAGCATTTAGAATTTAGAATAAGCAAACTGATGCAAATATAAGATAATTGAGAATCTAAAGCAAGTTTTTTATTGTTTAAATTTACATGGTAGGTTCAAGTCGTAAACGCAATTTTCAGTTTACAAATTTATAATACATTATCTTTACTATAATATATTTAAGCAATAGGTATGCTTTATAACGTTTATAACAGTAAAGTAATCGCATTATTTAAGTTTTAATACTAAGCTTAGTCAAGATTTTACAATAAAGCATATAGCTTCTAATGATAATTTAAATTATTAATTAAAAGCACATTGTATTGCCAGTTTTTATTAAACTATGTATAAATATTTACATTTATATATTTAATAATAATAATATAATCTATTTTTATCTTTTTTCGTATCTTAGCGCAACTATTAATTAACTATATATGGCTCTACGATTAATCTTTACACTTATATTTTCTTTAGTTTTATTAAGCGGCAATTCACAATACCTCAGCAAAAACATAGGAGCAAAATCATCAGCAATGGCTGGTGGTGGTGTAGCAAGTAATGACTTTTGGAGTTCAACAAATAACCAAGCATCCTTAGGTTATACTAAACAATGGGGAGCAGGCTTTTACTATGAAAATAGTTATCTAACTAAAGAGCTTAGTCTTAACGCGCTATCTTTAGTTATGCCAATTAGCAAAGGTGCTTTTGCTATTAATGTCAACCGCTTTGGTTATTCGCAATATAATGAGAGCAAGATTGGTATTGCCTATGGAATGGCTCTTTCAGAAAAGATTGCTGTTGGCGTACAAATGGATTACCTACACACAGCTATTGGCAATAATTATGGTTCTCATAATGCTATTACATTTGAAGTTGGTATCATAACTAAATTAAATAAGAATATATCCATTGGAGCTCATGTTTTTAATCCTATTCAGGCAAAATTGAATGATTATAATAATGAGCGTATTCCGGCATTAATGAAATTGGGAATTGAATGGAAACTCGCTGATAATTTTATTGCCATTGGCGAATTACAAAGCGATATTGATAATAATCTTGTTGTAATTGCCGGCATGGAATATCGTATTATGGACATACTTTATACGCGAATGGGCGTTGGTAGTGGACCTAATATATTTAGTTTTGGCGTTGGTTTGGATATCAAGAATTTTCGATTAGATTTCAGTTCATCAATGCATCAAACATTGGGTTATTCTCCACAAATATCACTTTATTATAGAAGCAAGTGAGATATTATATATACATATCGTTCCTAATACTTCTATTTACGGTATTATCAACTTCAGTTTATGCTCAAGAGGAAATTAGAGCAAGGGAGATAATAGACCAACGTATTGAAGAATTATCAGCCAAAACAGATATGGAATTTGATTTCTCTGAATTATACGACCATTTTCTATTCCTTTACGAGAATCCTATAAATATAAATACTGCATCAGTTGAGGAACTTCGTTCTCTTCTTTTTCTTAACGAAAATCAGATTATAGTTCTAATTGAAGAAAGAGATAAACGTAAAGGATTTCAGACTATTTATGAGCTCAAAGATTTGGATGGATTTTATATAAATCTAGTTTTGGATATAAAACCTTTTATCACTTTCGAAATAACCAATAAAAAGCAAAAGATTAGCCTATCTAATATGCTTAAATACGGTAAGAATCAAGTAATAGTAAGATACGGCAGAGTTTTAGAAGAGCAAGAAGGTTATACCCCAATAAGTGAAGAGGAATTGGAAAAATACCCAAATAGACGGTATTTGGGAAGCAAAGACAAACTATATCTAAGATATAGATATCACTATAGCGACAAAATTAGTTTTGGTATTTTGGGTGATAAAGATGCTGGCGAAGAGTTTTTTAAAGGAAGCAATAAACAAGGTTTTGATTTTTATTCTGCACATTTATTTATTAAAAATCAGGGAAGAATTAAAGCTCTCGCCTTAGGCGATTATCACCTTGAATTTGGACAGGGACTCACACTATGGTCGAGCTTAGCTTTTGGCAAATCTGCCACATCAATTAATCTTCAACGTCATTCGCGAGGATTAAGAGCAAACACCTCTGCAAATGAAGTGTTATTTTTTAGAGGAGCTGCTGCTACCATAGGCATTACAAAAAACATAGAATTAACAGGTTTTTACTCAAACAAAGGCCTCGATGCTAGCCTTAATATAAAGGATACTGTAAATTCTGATGAGCTTGTTTTTGCATCTATACAAGAAAGTGGGATGCACCGCACTCCTTCTGAAGTAGAGAAGAAGAACGCAATAAATGAACAGATTTTTGGTGCAAATATTCAATATAAAGACAAAGGATTTAAAATTGGAATTACAAGCTATGCTACTATCTACGATACAGAGTTTTATAAAGACATAAAGCCGTATCAATATTACGATTTTCAGGGAAAAGAGAATATAAATACAGGAATAGACGCATCCTATGCCACACGATATTTCAGTGTTTTTGGTGAAGCTGCAATAAGTAAAAATAAAGGTAAAGCACTAATTATAGGATCTTTATTTAATTTGCATCCACGGCTAAATTTTACGGTATTATACAGAAATTACCAGAAAGATTATCAAGGACTATATGCTATTGCCCTTGCCGAAGGTGGAAAATCACAAAATGAAGAGGGAATATATTTTGGAAGTCACCTACACCTTGGATCAAAAAATGATATTCTTATTTATTACGATCTATTTAAGTTTCCGTGGTTAAAATATAGAGTGAATACACCATCCTATGGAAGTGAGTTTTCGTTTCAATATATGCGCAACATAAGTCGTAAGGCAAATTACTATGTGCGATATAAGTATGAAGAAAAGCTACTTAATAGTTCTGAGGAAGAAACAGTATTGCAAAATGTAAGTACTGTAATTAGAAGTAATTTACGATTCCATTTTTCCTATACCGTGAGTAAAAGTATTAGCCTTGAGAGCAGAATTAATCTATCAACATACCATCATGAACCAAAGCTCCAGAGTAATGGCTACCTGTTATTTCAGGATATAAAGTATAAATTACCTAGTATTCCAATGAATTTCACACTTAGGTATGCCATTTTCAATACTGCTGATTACGATACAAGAATATACGCTTATGAGCATAATGTATTATATAAGTTTAGCGTGCCAGCATATACGTATCAGGGGCAGCGCTACTATATACTAATGAAGTATGATATAAGTAAGAATTTTAGTTTTTGGTTTCATTATTCACAAACTTTTTATACAAAACGCAAAACCATTGGCTCTGGGCTTGAAGAAATTGATGGAAATACCCGAAGTGATTTCACTACTCAGTTGATATGGAAGTTTTAATGGATAATTATTAATGGATAATGTTATAATGTATAAATTGTCAGACTGATTACTGTTAACTGATGACTGAAGACTGATGACTGAAGACTGCCAACTGATGACTGAATACTGCCAACTGAAGACTACCAACTGAAGACTACCCTTCCCTTTCCCAAATCAACTTCTTACCAAAGCCTAATCTATTGTCAGTAAGCTTAAAGAAATTGACATTAAGCTCCCACATGGTTTCTAGTTTAAGAATAGCATAAGGGTAATGCTTTAGGTATTTTAGCTTTGCTTTTTTATCTTCTGTGCCACTTAGAGCCTTCACTTGTCCTGTAATTTGTAATCCTTGTATTTTGCCTACAGCTTTAGTTTCGAGCACAATATTTGCCGCAACTTTATTGTTTTCAAGCATTTCTTTTCCATGGCGTGTTTTTGGGTCGCTCGTAAATAAAAAGCTGTTTCTTTCCTTATCATATACGTAAAAACAATTTGCTGTATATGGTTGATTATTGGCCACTGTGGTAAGTGTTAGAACATGATGTTCTGCTATGAATTCTGGTATTTTTTTATCCATGGATATTTAATGTTGTTCTGTTTGTTTAAAAATAGAATCTTGCAAATATATTATTAATAATAATATATAATAACAAATAAATTTTGTCATATTTTTTGGCTATGCCTCCTACTTCGGTACAATTTTTCTAAGGAAAAATCACTCAGTAGGACG
>JAOZPM010000046.1:0-20805 GCA_029932765.1 Bacteroidales bacterium
GCATTAATCATAGCCATTGCTCTTTCTCTTTGTGTATCATCACCATACCATGTAGTGTGACGACCTGGGTGAATAACCGACGCAGGAGACGCAGCAGCCATTGTGTGAGCTGATTTACGAATTAATTCAGGGTTAATTGTTGTAATACCAGCGGCCCATTCTGGAGTGTAATTTGCAACATGTGCTTTAAGCTCCTCAAAGCCATAAGCGTATTTGTCTATATATTCTTTATCGTAAATATTGTCATATATTAATACGTGCATCCATGCTAATAATAAAGCCATATCTGTACCAGGCTTAATAGCTAGCCAATGTGTGGCTTTTGATGCTACAGTAGATAATCTAGGATCAACAACAATGATTTTTGCTTCATTATCAATTGCAGTAGAAACTTCCTGCACAAATGAGTTGTGCATATTTTCTCCAATATGATTACCTATAAAGACAATGCATTTTGAGTTTTGCATATCAGCAGGTTCTGGAGAACCAACTCCTGATCCAAAGGTAGCAAAGAATCCTGCCTCTCGAGGGCCTGCACATTGTGCATAAGCTGGCTCAGCATGGTTTTCATTTCCAAATGCTTTAAATAAGTATTCAAAATGTTTGGCAGGAGCACCATGTACAAAAAGAGCCATGTTTTCTTTACCATAGTCTTTTTTAATACCATTCATTTTATTGGCAATATAATCCAAAGCAACATCCCATTCAGCCTCTTCATAATATTGTTTTCCATTTGCATCAGTTCTACGAATCAAAGGTTTTTTAAGTCGATCTTCATCTTCGTACATTCCCAAACCACCTGTTCCACGAGGGCAAAGTTTTCCTCTTGCATGCTGGTCTTCGTCATTACCAATAAGTTTCTTAATGTTGCCTTCTTTATCTTTATAAACCCAAGCAGCACATTTCCAGAAACATACCTCACAATAAGTAGGAGTTCGAGTTAGTTCGCTATCAAGCATGTCTTTTTTTACATGCACTGCTTCACTAACTTTCTGAACCGACCCCAAAACAGACCCTGCAATAGCCATACCCGCGGTACTAGCTCCAGCAATCTTAATAAATTGTCGTCTGGTAGTTTTCATAAGTTTTATATTATTATCTAAATTATTCCCAATTACTATGTAGTTTTATATTAATCTACTGCACAAAGATAATAAATAGAGTGTTTGTTTTTAAGATTTGTTAACAAACTCGATTAAGTTGTTAATTTATAGTTAATCAAGTATTTAAGGCTTTTGTTTAGTTTGTTTAAAGTGACGTAACTGCTTATAATACAGTATATAGTATTAGTATGTAGAATTATTATAAATTACAGTAGTAGTGTCTAAAACAATTAGTTATATGACCTTTCTCATTTTTTTTTCTATTTGTAATTTTTATAGTAATATTTATTGTTTTTTTAGTAGTATTATCAAGGAGAATAGATTGTGTTAAATACTGATTATTATTACTTTATTACAATAAATATAGAATAAACCGTACTGTCAGTATATTTTGTGTATTTTTTATGGCCAACATTAAATTAAGTATATTTAAACTTAAAGGCAAAAATTCATATTTTCGCAGATTATAACAAATGAATTTATACATAATTAGAAACTAGCTTTTTTTATAGGCAACTATATTTTGATATGGTGTGTCTTGATGGCGAATTACTTTCAAATTGATGACTTCGGAAAGAAAATTGGTAAGGGAATGTAAACGTAATAATCCACGTTTTCAGAAGTTGTTATTTGAACAGTATGCTCCAAAAATGCTTGGAGTTTGTATGAGATATTTTCAAGATAAAAATGAAGCGCAAGACGCTCTAATGGAGGGATTTGTTAAGGTCTTTTCAAACATTGAAAAATTTCGTAGTGAAGGTTCTTTTGAAGGTTGGATTAGAAAAATAATGGTTAATACATCATTAAATATGCATCGTAAAAATTTAAAACATTATTACCATGTGGACATTGATGAAACTCTTGAGAGAATAGCTGATGAAAGACAGACTTATGACCATTTACAAGTAGAAGATATGCTAAAAATGATACAGTCTTTACCGGCTGGATACCGATTAGTGTTTAACTTATACGAAATAGAAGGTTATAGCCATAGAGAAATTGGTGAGCAACTTGGCGTTTCTGAGAATACTTCTAAATCTCAACTGCGAAAAGCTAGATTGAAATTACAACAAATGCTTAATATACATAATATAGATTTATAGTTTTGAAATCTACAAACAAAAACATAGGGCAATTTTTTAAAGATTCACTTTATAATTATGAAGTGAAGCCTGATGGCGATTTGTGGGTTAAAATTGAGAATAGTAATATTCCTAAGCATAATGTAAATAATTATACTACCATATATAAGATTGCTGCGAGTGTAGTTGTAATTGCAACAATTGCAATAGCATCTTATTTTGCTTTACCTAATAACGATAAGATAATAAATGATAATCATGTAATTAAGCCAGAAAATCAAGAGATTAATAAGGATGCTATTAGTATTCTTGATTCTGATGAGAAGAGTGTTGATACAAAGAATAGTATTGCTGCTAAAGAAGAAATAAAATCCCCACAAACAAGTTTAACTCCTATTGTAAAGATTAAAGAGAATATAACTTCAGCCAGCGATGCTGAGATTAAAGATGAGCAAAATAAACAAGTTGTGGAAGTAAAAAAACCAATAGAAAAATCAGTAATTGAAAGCCAAGATCCTATATTTGTTGTGGTTTCAGAGCCTAATGCGGAAGATGTAAAAAAGGAAGAGCAATATAATATTGATGAAGAGGTTATAGCTGTTGTTGTAGATACTTTTAGAGTTAAATTTGGTGATAATCAAAATGTATGCTTTGGTGAGGATGCTATACTTGAAGTAGAGGATGGTTATTTTTATAGATGGAATGATGGTAGCATCTCAAATAGGACTATAGTATCGCCTACTGAGAATTCAATATACATTGTAACAGTTACCGACGGCAAAGGTAATAGCGCCATTCATGAGTATACTGTTAATGTTGATAGGAATTGCAGTGCTTTATTTATTCCATCAGCATTTACTCCAAATAGTGACGGGCAGAACGATTATTTTAAAGCAGAAGGTAGTGGTATTATAAAGATGAGAATGTTTGTGTTTGATAAATTAGGAAATAAAGTATTTGAAACAACTAATATAGACGACTCATGGGATGGATCATATAAAGGTGGTATAGTAAAATCAGGAATGTTTTTTTACCATGCAGAGTATACAGATGCTTTGGGATATGACCATATTAAAAAAGGTCAGGTAACAGTAATTAGATAATATAAGATATTAATGACAATAGGATTAGACAGACATAAAGCCCCAAAAATAAACCCGATAGAGTCGGTTGATATAACTATGCCAATGCGCTATGAACTATCAAATGGTACTGAGGTATTTGTTTTTAATAATGACAATCAAAATTTATTGAAAGTAGAATTTGTTTTTGATGGAGCGGGTACGTCCTACTCACCAAAGCCATTAGTTGCTAGTGCGGCTAATGCTATGATTACAGAGTCTACAACTAATTATTCTTCAGCTGATTTAGCTGAAAAAATTGATTACTTTGGGGCTTCTTTCGAAACTAAAATAACAAGAGATACTGCATCGGTATCGCTTTATACTTTAAATAAGTACCTTAAGGATACGCTGCCTCTACTTCAGGACGTAATAATGAATGCCGATTATAAGAAAGAAGAATTGGAGGTTTATTTGTCGCGAAAGAGACAAGAGTTTATGGTTAATTCTCAAAAAGTAGATTTTATAGCACGACAAAATTTTACTAAAATACTTTTTGGAGAAAATCACCCTTATGGAGTATTTTCGGTATTAGAGGATTATGATAATATTAATAGCGAAGATTTGTTGAATTATCATAAGTATACATATATAGATGGTAAACATAAAATTTTTATTGCAGGTAAATTTGGAGAAGAAGAACTTGAACTATTGGAGAATCTTTTTGCAAGGATGCGAGTAGTAGAAAATCAAAAACTTGAACTAGATTGGGAAATTAAACCTAGCCTTGATAAATATACTTTTATAGCTAAGAAAGATTCTGTTCAGAATGCCATAAGAATGGGTTTTGTTGGTGTAAGACGAAACCATGAAGACTATAATGGATTAAGAATTCTTACAACATTTCTTGGAGGATACTTTGGTAGTCGCTTGATGAGTAATATTAGAGAAGACAAAGGTTATACTTATGGTATTGGTGCTGCACATAGTTCGTTTAGGAAAGAGGCGGTTTTCTTTATTTCTACAGAGGTGAAAACGGAAGTTGTAGATGATACAATTTCGGAAATTAGAAAGGAAATTGAAAGATTAAAGAATGAACAAATATCGAAAGAAGAGCTATATACTGTAACAAATTATTTGCAAGGTAGTTTTCAACGACAGTTTGATGGTAGCTTTGCATTAATGGCTAAATTTGTAAATGTTAATATGAATAGTATTGATTATTCATACTATTATAATTATATTGAAGAAGTAAAAAATATTGATGCAATAAAGCTACAGGCTTTAGCGCAAAAATATTTTGATAAAGATAATTTTTATATACTAAATGTTGGTAATTAAATAATAATAAACTATGAAAATTTTTAAATTATTGATTGTACTACTGATGATAACAGGAAGTACATATTTTGCGAAAGCAAGTCATTATATGGGTGGTGAAATTACATGGAAGTGTATTCCTACCGGGCAACCCAATGCTGGTAAATTTATTTTTACTATGAAAGTTTATCGAGAGTGTGGAGGTATTCTTTTCCCAAATTATCAAACTTTAAATTCTACTAGTCCTGCTGGAAATATACCAATGTCTATTTTAGCTGGTTGGCCAAAAGACTTATCACCAGATTGTAATATTGGTGGATTTGGTGGTACTACCGTTACAGAGATTACTTGTGCAGGAGCTGAATTAAGTGGTGCCGATAATACTGGTGCTGTTTCGGAGTATATTTATCGTTCAGGACCAATTCAAATTAGTGGAATTCCTCCAACAACAGGTTGGATATTCTCTTGGGGTTCATGCTGTAGAAATCCATCGACTAATCTAAATGGTGCTCCTGGTTGGAAATTAAGAGCAAAAATGTTTCCATATAATGCCCAAAATACATACCCTTGTTTTGATAACTCTCCAGTATTTGCAGAAGTTGCACGTACAGTTATTTCTGCAGGATATCCTTTTGAGTATAATCATAATGCATACGATGAGGAATTAGATGTGTTACAATTTGAATGGGGACAACCTTTAGTTACATTAACAACTCCAGTAACTTATGCTGCGGGATATTCTTATACTAGCCCATTACCAAGTACTACGCAGAATCCTAATAATATAGCAGGTACTGTTGACCCAGATATTGGAACGATATCCTTTTTGTCATATACAACTGGTGCTTTTGTTACATCGGTAAAAGTAACTGCATTTAAATGTGGTATTAAAGTGGCAGAGATTTGGCGAGATATTCAGGTAGTAATGCTTACTGCAGGTACCAATAATCCACCGGTAGTAAATCCACCATTAAATATGGGTACAACTTTTACTGATACTGTTTATGCTGGAGAAATTGTAGATTTTTATCTTAACGGTCAGGATATTGAATTCCTACCAGATGGTAATCCTCAAACAATGGAAATTCAAGCTACGGGGTCTCAATTTGGTGACTATGTTGCGCCAGTGGGTTCTTCTCCAGCAACGTTTTCTTCTACAACTGGTTGTCTGGCAGCACCTTGTGCTACTCTAACTCCTGCTCCACACTCTACTAACCCTTTAACAGGCTTATTTGCTATTCAAACTCACTTTACATGGCAAACAGAATGTGTACATTTAGCAGTAAATACAGGATGTGGAATTACATCAAATGTATATAATTTTGTTTTAAAGGTATTGGATAATTATTGTCCTGCACCTGCACTAAATTATAGTGTTATATCTATTACTGTTCTTCCAAAACCAACTATTCCTAGTCCAGAGATTCAATGTGTTTCGGTAGATCCTACTACAGGAGATGTTTCTTTGGAGTGGAGTTTAGAAGAGGATAGTATGATTACTTTTCAAAGTTATAGAATATATAGTAGTTCTACACAAGCTGGACCGTATGTAGAAATAGATAGTATATTTAATTATAATATCTTAAACTACACACATGTAGGAGCTAATGCTCAGGATTCAATTAAGTATTATTTTATACAAACAATTTCTGGTTGTCCTGGTTATGTTGGGGCTACAGATGCAGATACTTTTGCAACAATAAAAGTGGATGTAGCTTTCGATAATGTTAATATGGAAGCAGATGTTAGTTGGAATCCTTCTTCAGACCCTTTATTATCATCTTCTACAGGATGGTATCAGATTTATCGTAAGAAAGTAAATACTGCTTGGGAGTTTGTTGATTCCACTCAAAATACATTCTTCACTGAACCAATGAAACAATGTGATGATGAGGTTAAATATTATGTTACTATAGAAGATACATTGGTAGTTGATACAATAGGAGCTATGCCTCATAATTGTATTAGTACATCAAGTATAGGCAAAGATCTATTCTTTGATTATACAGCTCCAAATATTCCAGTAATTGACACAGTAAGTGTTAATAGAGCTACGGGTAATGTCGAAATATCGTGGGATGTTAATGGCGCTGGTGATACTGGTGGATACATTATTTACCTAATGGTAAATGGAAGTGCTACAGCAATTGATACTGTTTATGGAATTAATACAATTAATTATATAGATGCTATAAATAATGCCTGTGGTGCTAATGGCTTTAATACATATGTAATAGCAGCTATAGATACTTGTATGACAAATGTTAGCCCTTATGGTGATGAGGTTAGCACAATGAGTCTTGCTGCATCAAAAGATATTTGTGATGATATGATAACCCTAAACTGGACCGCATATAGTAATATGCCTAGTGGACTTGGCTCGTATGATGTATACGCAATTGAAAATAGTGGAGCACCAGTTTTATTAACTTCAGGCTTGCCTACAATAACATCTTATGTTCACACAGGGCTTAATAATGGCTCTATTTACGACTATTTTATAAAGGCTGTAAGTCTTGATGGTACTAAAACAAGTACATCTTGTTTGGTTAATATGTTGGCAAATAAGCCTAATCAACCAAAGTTTATATATGTTCGCTCGGCAAGTGTATACCCTGGCAATAGTGGAGGTATTGATCTATTAATCCATACTGATACATCGGCAAAGGTTAGTAATTATAGAATAGAGCGTTCTGTAGATAATTTAGTTTGGGATGTTATAACTACTCTTACACCGGATTTTACTAATCCTACAATAGCATATAATGATGCTACTGCAGCGGTTAGTACTACCCCTTATTATTATCGTGCCGTTGTGATAGATAGCTGTGGTAATGATGCATTGGTTTCTGTTAATACAAGAAGTATTCTGTTGAAATCAGAGTCTGGAGATAGTCTTAAGAATAAAGTAAGTTGGACTTCATATATAGGTTTTGATGGGGGTGTAACTAGTTACGAGGTATATCGTGCTATTGATGGAGTATGGGATCCTATGCCGGTTGTTACCTTACCTTCAACACAAACTTATTTTAGTGATGATGTAACTTCTTATAGCAATCAAGGAGGTTTGTTTGAATATTATGTAGTAGCAAAAGAAGGTCCTGGTGCTATTTATAACTTTAATGATATGGCTAGGTCAAATAGTAGCTCTTTAGTTCAGAAGCCACGTTTATATGTTCCAACTGCATTTAACCCAAATAGTAATTCTGTGAAAAATAGAATATTTACTCCAGAAGGAGTATTTATTAACTCTTCAGATTACTTATTTATAGTTTATAATCGCTGGGGTCAGAAAATTTATGAATCTACAGAAGTTGGCGAAGGCTGGGATGGTACATATAATAATGAAGATGCCGCTGGTGGAGTTTATACTTACTACATTAGATTTACATCATCTAATGGCATTACATTTGAAGATAGAGGTACTGTAACATTAATTAGGTAAACTAATAATAAACAGATAATTACAAAAATGGCCAATGATTATTTTCATTGGCCATTTTTTTGCATAAAGCACGGAAATAATTATTAATTTCGCAGCTATTATTTGCATACTGATATATTGTATCAAGGTTGCTATTTTTGGATATATAATTATAGAAAAAGATTATGATGGATGACAAAATTTATGCCGAAGGTTTAACGTATGATGATGTTCTACTAGTGCCTGAATATTCTGATGTGTTGCCAAGAGAGGTTACCCTTAAAACTAAGTTTACTAGAAATATTGAGATCAATATTCCAGTAGTATCAGCGGCAATGGATACCGTTACTGATTCGAAGATGGCAATAGCTATGGCTCAAGAAGGAGGTATAGGTGTTATTCATAAGAATATGTCCATAAAGAAGCAGGCAGAAGAAGTACATCAGGTGAAACGTGCCGAAAATGGTATGATTATTAATCCTGTAACTATTAATGAAGATGCAATTGTAGGCGATGCCTTAGCTTTAATGAAGAAATATTCTATTGGAGGTATTCCAGTAGTAAGAGATAAAAATAAACTTGTTGGCATAGTGTCGAATCGTGATCTTCGTTTCGAGAAAAAATTAAATCGCCCAATTACTGAGGTGATGACTTCAGAAAATATAATTACAACCTCAGAATTTACTGATTTTGATAAGGCTGCAGATATTCTTCAAGAATTTAAGATTGAAAAACTGCCTGTTGTAGATAATGATGGATTACTAATAGGTTTAATAACGTATAAGGATATAATAAAGATAAAAGCTCGACCAAATGCATCAAAAGATGAACGAGGCAGATTAAGAGTTGCTGCTGCAGTTGGTGTAACTAGTGACACTTTAGAGCGAGTAGCAGCCTTATATGAGATGGGTGTTGACGCTATTACTGTAGATACTGCACATGGTCATTCTAAAGGAGTGATTGAGATGGTAAAAACAATTAAATCAAAATTTCCTAAATTGGATATGGTGGTTGGTAATATTGCAACTGCTGAAGCGGCTTTAGCTCTTGTTGAGGCTGGAGCTGATGCTGTAAAAGTTGGTATTGGACCAGGTTCTATTTGTACTACCCGTATTGTAGCAGGTGTTGGATATCCTCAGCTTAGTGCTGTAATGAATGTAGCTGAAGCATTAAAAGGAACTGGTGTTCCAGTAATTGCTGATGGTGGTATTCGCTATAGTGGCGATATTGTAAAAGCAATTGTTGCAGGCGGGCATAGTGTAATGCTAGGTTCTTTATTTGCAGGAGTGGATGAAGCTCCAGGTGAAACTATCATTTTTGAAGGAAGAAAATATAAGTCTTATCGTGGAATGGGTTCTATAGAAGCAATGGAGGATGGTTCAAAGGATAGATATTTTCAGGATACTGAAGATGATATTAAGAAACTTGTGCCAGAAGGTATTGTTGGTAGAGTTGCATATAAAGGCCAAGTAGGAGAGGTGGTTCATCAATTAATTGGTGGTTTGCGTGCTGGAATGGGATACTGTGGTGCTAAATGCATAGAAGATTTAATGGGTGCTAAGTTTGTTAAGATATCACCAGCAGGAATGGTAGAAAGCCATCCTCATGATATTATAATTACTAGAGAAGCTCCTAATTATAGCCGATAAAGATATTTTATAAATAGAACAGGCTTTTATAGAGTTTGTTCTATTTGTTTATAGCTATTTATGAATAATAAAACTAAAAGATTTACGTTTAAGTAAATTAATATTTTAATTAATTTTATATATGAAACGGATATAATGAAAATAATTATTTTTTTTATATGACTCATATGGCCATTAAAAGTATAAATATATGAAACGAGTAATTTTTGGATTAATTATCCTATTTTTAACATCACTTACGGGTTTTTCGCAGAAAGACTATTCAAAAACACTATTAAGTATTGATCAAAAGGATTATACTTTTGGCGAATTTATGTATGTTTATAATAAGAATAATGGTAATGATAATTCAAGTGTTGAAACAAAAAACTTAAACGAATACCTTGATTTATATGTAAATTTTAGGTTGAAAGTTAAAGAAGCTGAAGATAGAGGAATGGATACATCTGCTGCTTTTAAAAATGAATTGGCTGGTTATCGCACTCAGTTAGCAAAACCATACCTTACGGATAAAAGTATAGATGAAGTAATACTAAAGGAAGCATACGAAAGACTGCAGTGGGATATGCGAGCAAGCCATATTCTATTAACAGTTCCAAAGGATGTTTCTGATAACGATTCAATAGCAAAAGTGGCTTATGATAAATTGATTGATATTAGAAATCAGATAATCGACGGTAAGGATTTTTCGGCAATGGCAAAGAAATACTCTGACGATCCATCGGCACAAGATAAGCCTGCTGGTAGAAATAGTAATGCTGTATCTGGTAATGGTGGCGATTTAGGATATTTTACCGCTTTTTATATGGTTTATCCTTTCGAGACGGCTGTTTATAATACTGAAGTAGGAGAAGTAAGTATGCCTATTCGTACACAATTTGGATACCATATTGTAAAAGTTTATGATAAAATTCCTGAGTTAGGGAAAATAGAGGTTAAACATATTAATGTAAAACCAAAATCTAATGATTTGAAAGCTGATGCTGATGCTGAAGCAAAGATAAAAGAGATTAGCGAAGAAATAAAAAGTGGTAAGAAAACATTTGAAGAGGCTGCTATGCAATACTCTGATGATAAAGGGTCGTCAGCAAAAGGTGGGCTTTTGCCTGTTTTTGAGGTAAGTAGAATGGTGCCTGAGTTTATTAGTGCAATAAGTAAACTCGATGTTGGTGAAATGTCAGTGCCAGTAAAAACTCAATATGGGTGGCATTTAATAAAACTAGTAAAGACTATTACACTTCCTGAATATGAAAAATATCTTCCTACTCTAAAGACAAAAGTGGCTCGCGATAGTAGATCCAATAGAAGTAAAGAGGCAGCTATCTCAAAGTTTAAAGCAGAGTTTAGTTTTAAAGAATATCCTAAAAATATAGAGAGCTTCTATTCTGTAATTGATTCGTCAATCTACACTAATAAATGGATAATTAGTAAAGCCGATGGTTTTTCTAAGACTTTATTTAAATTGGAACGCAGAAAATATACTCAACAAGACTTTGCTGCCTATGT
This sequence comes from Bacteroidales bacterium, assembly GCA_029932765.1. GTDB lineage: Bacteria > Bacteroidota > Bacteroidia > Bacteroidales > UBA1556 > UBA6267. The sequence goes on from JAOZPM010000046.1 coordinate 11,146, forward strand.
AGAGGATAACCAAGTTATAAAGCATAAAGGTACTATTAGATATTTTACTGATAAGCTTTATGCTCAATGGGTAGAGAAGGAAGTGCTAGCATATAAAAACTCAAAATTGGAAGAACAATATTCTGATTTCAGAATGCTAGTACAAGAGTATCATGATGGAATATTACTTTTTGCAATTAGTGATGAAGAAATATGGGGAAAGGCAATAAAAGACACCTTAGGTTTGGAAATTTTTTATGAAGCTAATAAATCTAATTATATGTGGCAAGAGCGTATTGATGCAATAATATATAAATGCAGCACTGATTCAATTGCAGAGTTTGTAAAGAAATCATTAGCCGATAATATTAGTGTAGATTCATTATTTAGTATAGTAAATAAAAACTCGGCACTGAATCTTCACTACGAAAGTAATAAGTACGAAGCTGGAAGCAGCGATATTATTGATCAGATAAAGCATGAAAAAGGAATATCTAATATTGTAAAAGTGGGTTCAACATATTATGTAGTAGATGTTAAAGATATAATTACATCTACTAATAAGTCGCTTGATGAGGCTCGTGGAATAATTACTGCAGATTACCAGAACGAATTGGAAAAGAACTGGATTATTGATCTAAATAAAAATCATAAGGTAGTTATTGATAAAGAATTATTAAATATAGAATAATCTAAAAATAGTAGTAATCTCCTAATACATTAGCAGATTATTATTAGCGTATGAAATGAATATGAGAAATATACTTTATATACTGTTATTAAGTTTTATCCTTATAGGTTGTATTAGCAATACAGATGAAGGAAAGGTGGTTGCTGTAGCATATGATAATAATCTATTTGAGTCAAATCTTAACGGCATAGTTCCAAATGAGAGTACTGCTAATGATAGTGCAATAATGATATCAGTTTATATTAATAACTGGATGCGAGAGCAATCTATTTTGCATAAAGCTAATTCATCTTACGTTAAGTCTGTTGAGGAAAAAGCAATAATAGACAAAAGAGTTGAAGAATATAAGAACTCTTTAATTATTTATAATTTTGAGAGAAGATTTGTAGCTCAATATCTTGATACTATTGTCCAATATGCTGAAATAGAGAATTTTTATTCTAATAATAAGAAAGAATTTATGCTTAAGGATGATATTGTGCAGGTAGCATACCTTAAGTTTTATTCAGATGAAAAAAATTTAAAGCAAGTACGAGCTCTAATGAGATCATATAGTAGCGAGGATATAGTAAGGATAAAAAGTATTGCAGATGAAAATGCTGTTAATTATCTTTTAGAAGAGAATACATGGATTTTATTTGATGATTTGGTAAAGGAAATCCCATTACAGACGTATAATAAAAGTCTATACCTTAAGAACAATAAGTATGTAGAAGTAAAAGATTCGGCCTTTACTTATATGTTGCGGGTTAATGAATATAGAATTAGAAATAATTATTCTCCTATAAGTTTTGAAGAAGATAGAATAAGGAGATTAATTATTAATATTAGGAAGATGCAGATGGTGGAGAAACTGCATAATGATATTTTTGAGGAGGCTCAAAAAGATGGTAAAATAAATATCAAAAATTAAAAACTCAATATGAGAGCAAATTATAATATTAAAATAGTAATTAGTATAGTGCTTATAGGTTTTATGAGTTCTATTACATTAAATTCTTTTTCTCAAAAAGTAATTGATAGAATTGTTGCCACAGTAGGAAGTAACGAAATATTGTATTCAGATATCGAGAATCAATATATGCAGTATTTGATGCAGGGCTATACCTCAGATCGTGAAGGAATAAGGTGTCAAATATTTGAAGAAATTTTGTTTGCTAAGCTTCTGTTGAATCAGGCGCAGCTCGATAGTGTTGTTGTTTCTGACGATATGGTAGAAAGCGAAATGGATAGAAGACTTCAATATTTTATTTCACAAATAGGCTCTCAAGAGAAGCTTGAGGAATATTATCATAAAAGTATTTTAGCTATAAAGAGTGATTTGCGTTCAACTATTCATGAGCAGATGCTTTCGGAACAAGTAAAGAATCAAATTACTAGTGATGTAAAGATAACACCTTCTGAAGTAAGAGCTTTTTATAATGCCATTCCTGAGGATAGCATACCACTTATTAGCTCGGAATACAAATATTCGCATATAATTGTAATGCCAGAAATTCTTCCAGAAGAGAAAGAGTATGCAAAACATAAGCTTGAGGGAATTCGTAAAAGAATAATTGATGGAGCAAGTTTTTCTTCAATGGCTAGAATGTATTCTGAAGACCCAGGTTCTTCAGTAAAAGGTGGAGAGCTTGGTGATTTTGGTAGAGGAGTTATGTATCCAGAATTTGAGGCTATTGCATTTTCGTTAGAGCCGGGAGAGGTAAGCGAACTTGTAGAAACAGAAGCAGGATTTCATATTATGGAATTGATTAAACGTAAGGGTGACTTTATTAATGTGCGTCATATATTAATTATGACAAAAGTTTCTCCAGTTTCAATGAAGATTGCGGAAGCAGAAATAGATAGCGTATATCAATTGATACAAGATGGAACAATAACTTTTGAAGAAGCAGCTTTACGCTATTCAATTGATGATTCTCGTTTTAATGGAGGTGTAGCTTTAAATCCACAAACTGGAGGTGCGGTATTTAGTGCTGAAAGTATTGATAAAGAACTATTTTTTAAGCTTGATAAAATGAATGTTGGTGAATTATTACCTCCTTTTTTATATATGAAAGAAAGAAATAAGAAAGCATTTCGAATAATACGCTTAGATAAAAGAACAAAGCCTCATAAAGCAAGCTTAGAGATGGATTATGATAAAATTCAGAAAATTGCTCTTGAGGATAAAAAAGGTAGGGCTATTGGTAATTGGATTACTGATAAAACTGATAAAACATTTATTAATGTAATGGATAAAGATCTTAAATCGTGTAATTTCACTTATAAGTGGGATCAAGAGTAGTACTAATATGTTTTAAAGGCAGAAAATAAAATAAATAGATGATGACCAATAATTACACAAATGATAAGGAGTCTTTTGAGGCTCTTGTGAAAAAATATGACGCTCTAAAAAGTGAAATTGCAAAGATCATTATTGGACAAGATGATGTTGTTAGAGATTTGTTGATTTCGATTTTTAGTAATGGACATAGCTTATTGGTTGGAGTGCCGGGCTTGGCAAAGACACTGATGGTAAATACCCTTGCTAAAACTTTAGGATTAAACTTTAAGAGAATACAATTTACTCCAGATTTAATGCCTAGCGATATTATTGGTACTGAGATTTTGGACGAGAATAGGAAGTTTAAATTTATTAAAGGTCCTGTTTTCTCAAATATTGTATTAGCAGATGAGATTAATAGAACACCACCAAAAACACAAGCAGCACTATTAGAGGCCATGCAGGAGCGAACAGTAACTGTTGCTGGTCGTGAATACGAATTGGATCAACCTTTCTTTGTATTAGCTACTCAGAACCCTATAGAGCAGGAAGGAACATATCCACTTCCAGAGGCTCAGTTGGATAGATTTATGTTTAATCTAATACTAGATTATCCTCAATATAGTCAAGAACTTGATATTGTAAAAGGCACTACAGGAAGTGATGAGAAAGTGGTAAATAATATCATTAGTGGTGAAGAAATTCTATTCTTTCAGAACTTAATAAAAAAGCTCCCTGTTGCTGATAATGTATATGAATATGCTGTTAAGCTAGTGAATATTACAAGGCCTAATAGAGAATTGGCTCACGATCTTAGCAATAAATATTTACTTTGGGGTGCTGGTCCACGTGCATCACAGTTTATGATTATTGCGGCGAAAGTTCATGCTGCTTTTAATGGCAAATTATCACCAGATATTGAAGATGTAAAAGCAGTAGCCCCTTCTATTCTACGTCATCGTATAGTGCCTAATTATAAGGCTGAGGCCGACGGCTATACTGTTGAGAAGCTTATCTCTATTTTTATAGATTATGTAAAATAAAAGCCATTATTAATTATTGATTTTGCATAAGCTTTTATCAAAATACTATTTTTGCACAAAAAAAAAGAGCCATTTCCTAAGGGAAAGGCTCTTTTTGTGAATTGGTATATTTATCTCATTATAGTTAGAGAACCTTTATATTCCTCATCTTCAATACCTACAGTCGTAATAAGGTTGAAAAAATATACGCCATCGGTTACATTCTCGCCATCCCAATCATTTGTATAGTTGTTTGACTCATACACTTTCTTTCCCCAACGATTATATACCTTAAGTATAGAGTTAGGGAAATTCTCTAACCCATCAATAACAAATACATCATTATATCCATCTCCATTTGGAGTAATAATATTAGGAATTTCTAGTTGACAATCCATTGATGTAAGTGATACTTCGTCGTAACAGCCATTATCTATCGATAAAGAAAGACTATGGTCGCCAATGCCCATAAATTGCATACTAAAATAATTGCTATTACCAGAAACGGGAGTAGCACCATCGAATAACCATGTATAAGTGTGCTCCTCGGCATCATTAGGAATAGTAAGAATAAACTCTTCAAAGTTGCAGAACTCTTGATCATCACCTAAAAACTGATCGTCAAAAAGGCTAACTTTTATCTCATCTTCGGCAATACAAGGTGAATTTGCATCAGTTACTAGTGTTACAGAATAAGTTCCTGATTGAGTAACTTTCAATGATTCATCAGTGCTGCCATCACTCCATAAATATAAGAAAGGAGGGTTATTACCTTCGTTGCCAGCATGAAGCGTATAGCTAGACCCTGTTACACAAGTATCGTTACCAAAATCTATATTGGCCATATCATAAGCATCAAGATGTATAGTGTCGCTATTAGCACAAGCAAGACCATTTTCGTTATTAGTAACAATAACCCAAAGGTCACTAGTCATATTTGTAACATTTGTTGCGGCAGTATTTCCAGAGCTCCATAAATACGTGGCACCAGGCAGCGGGCTAGTAGCATCAAAAGTAATAATATCAGTAATTGAACTTTTACAAAGTACAGTATCGTTTCCTAGATTAACATCAGGGGTTTGTACAACATCTATAAAAATTACACTATCGTATATACAGCCATATTCATCCATAACTGTAAAAGTGTAATCTTGAATTCCATGGTTTTGAGGGCTTATTACAACATGGCTACCATTATCAATAATAATATCATCTGAAGTATTCCAACTTTCAGAAGCTATTTCTGGGATATAATCCCACGAAGTTGGTAATAATGATGGAGCAAAATCTACACCCCAAGCAAAAATAAACCCATTATCTATACCAAGATTGTCGGTAATAGTTATTTCCCATGCTCCATTTAGAGGACATCCTATTAGTGTATTAAAAGGAGTTTCTGGCAAATATGTTACTAATGGTTGTGCCCCTGTAATGGTTGCATTAGAAGGGTAAGATGTAGATGGTGGCAAATATGAATGACCAGTTACACTAACGCCTGAATTATCAACATACGAATAAGTGTAATTTCCTACAGCATTCAACATAGTAGTCGTTCCGGCTGGGCTCCATGAATATTCATATCCAATACCTGCAACCTGAGCTGCATTATTATCAATAGGTTCTCCTAAATAAGTTGAACCTCCTCCTGGATATGATTTTAATGTAGAAGATAATCCATTAGGACAGGTTATTTTAATATTTAAATCACCCAAATAGCTATGTTCCAATGTAGCATTTATTGCTATTATATCCATAGGACTTGTTATAGTAGCAGTAGGATCAAATACATTAAATACAAGAGTAGAAGTATATGAAACGCCACTACCATCAGGTAAGTATGTAAGTCCGGCTTGGTTTAATGATGAGCTTGCTGTCCACTGATAAGCTTCTCCATGTCCCATAAGGCTTGTTGTATCATATTGGCAAACGGGATTACTTATTGCGTTAATATCTATAGATGGTTGTGTACTCATTCTAATCCTAATTGTTGGATTCTGATTTGATATACATCCATTTGAGTCAGTTGCAACAACAAATACGTCATAACCTCCAATAGTGTCGTAGTATGTACTAACAGTTTGATTTGTATCGATATAATAATTACCCATATCCCATATAAACTCTGTAGTAGCATCTGACTGATGGTAAATAGAGTCGTTTAGTCCATAATTACCCATTGCTGTAATGCTAACTGAGTCTCCTGGACAAACATCAATATAGTAAAAGCCTGTATCTAAATGAAAAGGAGGTGTGCTTGATTGTAGTTCTATTGCGTAATTCTGACAAGGTAAGCCACAACTTATTGCAGCTTCCCAACCTGGAGCGTTACCTGAGGATGCCCAAAATAAAGTTAAACATCCACTTGGGTTAAGTATTGATGCACTAATTTGCATTCCTACTGGCGAAAGAGTATTATCAAAGGTTGCTAATAAGTTAGCTGAAGTATTTGCGCCATCATAAAGTTGAAGTGCATCACCTGATGCAACATCAAATTGTGTAAAATCTAAAACTATTGATGCACCTGGAGTGCTAGGGCAAAATGTTATGGAATCGTTTTGTGTTCCTGAATAATTCGCTCCTGTGCCACCCATATCAGTAAAAGTACCACTACAGGTTGTTACTGTCTGTCCACTATAATCATTAATCTTATATATTTGTGCTATACTGTCTTTAGTAAAGACTATAAGAAGTGCGATAATAGTAAGTTGTATTAATATTTTCATAATTGCTGTTTCGTTACAGTGATTGATCCATTAAACCGTTTTCTTTTCTATACTTATTATATTTTTTTATGAATACCTCTTCGCTAAGCATAATGAAAATTTGATCCGAACCTTTTATTTTATAATAGATATTCTCATCATATTTGCGCTGTATGTTTAGTTTAAGTACGTTTAGTACTTTGGTATCTACCTCGCCTCCAGATAGTGGGAGTGATAACTCTTTAAAGTTATTACCTTGTAACTTATCTGCAGGTACAGTTTCTATACTGTAACTATTATCTAAAAAGAAATTATAATAATGAATTAAACTAGGATTGTTCTTTTGCATTATTGCCACTTTATCTGCTCCTAAATAATCTATTAATCTAGTATCAGGTTCTATAGTAGTGGAGCTAGTCATAAAGAATAGTGCAAATAATAATAATAACGATTGTTTCATAACTTGTGGTTTATATTATAATAGTTCAAATTTCTCTATTGAATACTATAAATATTATATGGGTTTCACTAATTTGTAATTGTGTTATTTTATATAACAGCTTTCATGATATAAGTGACAAAAATAACAAAAAAAGGTTTATTTTTTATTTTTTATTTTGGGTAATTTATTTGTGTTTGTAAATCTTTACAAACCTACTATTTATTGATAAATAACATATTCTGGTTATTTCTGTAGTTAATGATTTTATTAAATCTATATTTGTTATTTAAATTGAATCTATATTAAGAATATTGAACATGCTTGTTAATAAAAGAATACTAATACAATTTTTAATAGTTTACCTATTATTAAATGGTTGTGCACATGGACAAGTAAATAAAGATAAAGCAAATATGAAATACAAAAATACAAATTCTTTAATAAAGGAGACAAGCCCTTACCTATTGCAGCACGCCCATAATCCTGTAAACTGGCATGCGTGGAGTAAAGAGATTTTAGAATTGGCACAGAAAGAGAATAAGCCTTTAATTGTAAGTATTGGATACTCATCATGTCATTGGTGTCATGTTATGGAACACGAATCTTTTGAGGATGAAGAGGTTGCTAAAATAATGAATGAGGATTTTATTTGCATAAAAGTGGATAGAGAAGAACACCCTGATGTAGATCAAATATATATGAATGCTGTGCAGCTTATTACAGGTAGCGGAGGTTGGCCGCTAAATTGTTTTGCTTTGCCCGATGGGCGACCTTTTTATGGTGGTACATATTATCAAAAGCAACAATGGGTTTCTCTATTAAAGCAGTTGTCGGGATTATATAGTAATGATTATCAGAAAATATTGCAGCATGCTGAAAGTATTGAGAATGGAATAAAGCAAAGTGAGTTTGTGCAAATGCAGGTGGGTGATGGTTTTAGCAACGCAGATTTAGGTAGAATACTTAATAATTGGACTAATCATTTGGATGACGAAAATGGAGGTCCTGATAGAGTGCCTAAATTTCCACTGCCGAATAATTATTCGTTTTTAATGAGATATGCAGATTATGAATCCAATGATATTATTGTCGACCATGTAAAGCTTACATTAAATAAAATGGCAAATGGAGGAATATATGATCAGCTGGGTGGAGGCTTTGCTCGTTATTCTACTGACAAAATGTGGAAAGTTCCTCATTTTGAAAAAATGCTTTATGATAATGCGCAGTTGGTTACGCTTTATAGTAATGCGTATAAGCTCTATAATAATGATGAGTATAAAAGAGTAATTGTAGAAACCTTGGATTTTATTAACCGAGAAATGACCAATGATAGAGGTCTTTTTTATTCTGCATTAGATGCTGATTCTGATGGTGAAGAAGGAAAATACTATGTATGGAAAAATGTAGAAATTGATAGTCTTTTGGGGAGTAATGCTTCGCTATTTAAGGATTACTATCAAATGAATGCACTTGGATATTGGGAGGATGATAATTATATTCTTATGCGTAGCGACAATATTGGCAGAATAGCAAAAGAATATAAAATTTCATTAGCCGAGTTAGAAAGTCGCATTGAAGAAGCAAAAACAATATTAATGAACTATCGAGATAAAAGAGTAAAGCCTGGTCTTGATGATAAAAGTTTATTATCGTGGAATTCAATGATGATTTCAGCTTATTGCAATGCATACACTGCTTTGGGAGTAGAAGCTTATAAGCTTAATGCAATAAATGCAATGGACTTTATAAATACAAATATGCAACAAATCGATGGAGGGGTTTGGCATACTTATAAAAATGGAGAATCTAAAATAAACGCATATCTTGATGACTATGCTCTATTGATAGAAGCGAATATTAGTTTGTATGAAATAGGGGCAGGGAGTAAATATTTATATCGAGCAAGATTATATACTGATTATGTAATAGATAAATTTTACGATGAAAAGTCAGGAATGTTCTATTATACTAATATTGATGATGAAGTGTTGGTTACCCGAAAAATGGATTTTTTTGATAATGTAATTCCTTCGTCTAATTCAATATTGGCAAGAAATTTATATAAGCTTTCTCATTTTTATGAAGAAACAGATTATAAGAAGATAAGCCTTCAAATGCTGAATAATGTTATTGATAAGTTTAGAACCAATGGTTCAAGTTTATCTAATTGGGGATTGCTACTTATGGATGAGCTTCAACCGAAAACTGAAGTTGTAATTTGTGGTGAAGATGCTATAGAATTATTGGAGGATATGAGGAGTAATTATCTTCCGAATATTGTTTGGGCGGTAGATAAAGAAGAAAATAATGAAGTTGTACTTTTGAAACAGAGATTTGTAAAAGGAAAAACTTTAATATATGTTTGTAAAAATAGCACATGCCAGTTGCCAGTGGAGAGTGTGGCTGAGGCATTAAGTATTTTAAGTGAATAGTATATCTATAATAGAATAACCACACATTATTGTAAAAAAATGAAATAAGGAATAAAATAAAAGCCATCCATTGAGTGGCTTTTATGGTTTTGTGGAGCTGCGGGGAGTTGCCGATGCTTCGCT
>JAOZPM010000151.1:0-6122 GCA_029932765.1 Bacteroidales bacterium
AGGGCGTATAAATGAATATACTGGTAACCGGAAGTAATGGACAATTAGGAAGTGAATTAAAATATCTTTATTCTATTTCTTCAGACAATAATATTATTTTTACTGATATTGATGAATTAGATATAACTAACGAAAAAGCTGTTTCTAACTTTTTTAATAATAATAAAATTAATGTAGTAATAAACTGCGCTGCTTATACTAATGTTGATAAGTGCGAAATTGAACAAGAGCAAGCCAACAAGCTAAATACAATGGCCTGTAAAATATTATCGAAACAATGTGCAAGTCATAATGCTGCAATAATTCATATATCTACAGATTATGTTTATGATGGTAATAACCATACTCCTTATATAGAGACAGATTTCACTAACCCAAATTCAATCTATGGAAAAACAAAACTCCATGGCGAGAAAATGATTGAAGAATTTGCTACTACAGGAATTATTATTCGTACCTCGTGGCTTTATTCTTCTTATGGTCATAATTTCATAAAAACAATGATGAAATTTGGTAAAGAAAGAGATGAGTTGCGAGTAGTATTCGATCAAATAGGAACTCCAACTTATGCTAGAGATTTAGCAAAAGTTATTATAAAAGGCTTAAGCGAAATTACATTTATGGAGGGAACACATATATTCCATTATAGCAACGAGGGTGTATGTAGTTGGTACGATTTTGCAAAGGAAATAATTAATTATAAAAATATTGATTGCAAAATCATTCCCATAGAAACTAAAGATTATCCACTACCCGCACCACGACCATCGTATAGCGTAATGAATAAGGCAAAAATAAAAGAAGAGTTAGGTGTAGAAATTCCAAATTGGAAAGATAGTTTGTTTGAGTGTTTGGATTTAATTGAGGATTAATTTTTAATGATTAATTATTAATGGTTAATTATTAATGATGTAATACTGAGAACTGAAGACTGAGAACTGATTACTAAAAAACAAAGAAGTAAAATGGATAACGATATATTGAGCAAAGCTAACGAATGGTTAGCAGGTAATTACGATGAACAGACAAAAGCAGAAGTTAGAAAAATGATTGCTGATGGTGGTGATGAGCTTATTGATTCTTTTTATAAGGAGTTAGAATTTGGAACTGGAGGATTGCGAGGAATAATGGGAGCTGGACCAAATAGAATGAATAAATACACAGTTGGCATGACTACTCAAGGTCTTGCCAATTGGCTTAAAAATAAGTTTACTGGTGATATAAGCGTTGTCATAGCTTACGATTGCAGAAATAATAACACCTTCTTTTCTGATATTTGCGCCAACGTACTGAGTGCAAATAACATTAAAGTCTATCAATTTGATGCATTACGACCAACGCCAGAGCTTTCTTTTGCTGTTCGTGAGCTAAATTGCCAAGCGGGAATTGTTATTACAGCATCGCATAATCCTAAAGAATATAATGGTTATAAAGTATATGGAGAAGATGGCGCACAGCTTATTTCTCCTGATGATAAGAATGTAATTGCTGAAGTGCGTAAAATAAAGTCTATTAACGATGTTAAGTTCGATGGAAATAAAGATTTAATAGAAACCATTGATAACTCAATGGATGAGAATTATGTTGAAGAGATTCGTAAACGCTCATTAAATCCAGAATTAATAAGCAAGCATAATAATATTGGAATTGTTTATACTCCCATTCACGGAACTGGGGTTGAATTAATACCAATGGCACTTCGCAAATTTGGCTTCGAAAATATTATTAATGTAGCAGAGCAAGATATTGTTGACGGAAATTTTCCCACAGTAAAATCACCAAACCCTGAGGAACCTGCTGCACTAGAAATGGCAATAGAAAAAGCAAAAGCTACAAATGCAGACCTTGTAATGGCCTCTGACCCCGATGCCGATAGAGTTGGAATAGCTTACCGCGATAGCAATAATGAGTTTAAATTATTGAATGGAAATCAAACCGCTACTCTCCTATTCTACTATGTATTAAATCAATGGAAGGCTAAAGGCAAGATTACTGGCAATGAGTATATTGTAAAAACTGTTGTTACTACAGAATTACTCTCTGACATAGCACAATCTTTTGGTGTAAAAACTTACGATGTACTTACAGGCTTTAAATATATTGCACAAATCATTAGAGAACAAGAAGGCAAAAGTGATTTTATACTTGGCGGAGAAGAAAGCTATGGCTACCTAATAGGCGACTTTGTTAGAGATAAAGATGCTGTGGCAAGCTGCTGTTTTATTGCAGAAACTTATGCTTGGGCTGTGGAAAATGGGAAAACAATTGAGGACTTATTATCAGATATTTATAAAGAATTTGGTTTTTATTACGAAACACTAAAATCAGTAGTTCGTAAAGGAAAATCTGGTGCTGAAGAAATATCTGCAATGATGGATGATTTTCGTAATAATCCACCAACAACGATTAATAATTCGGCAATTGTTAAGGTCAATGATTTCCTAAAACAGGTGAGTTATAATAAAGAGAATAATACTGAAAGTAATATAGACTTACCAAGCTCCAATGTAATACAATACTTTACTGCTGATGGCAGCAAAATAACAATGCGTCCCTCGGGCACAGAACCTAAGATTAAGTTTTACTTTGGTGTGAAAGGAGAATTAGATAATGCTACAGAATATAATCGTGTAAAAGCTAAATTATCGGAAAAAATTGATAGTATAATTACTGATTTAGGTATTTAATTAAGAAGTTATTATTTATATATATATACAAACAGATAACTAAAGACACTGATATATTTATTAGTATTTAATTATAATAAATTTCTTGGTGATTCTATCATTATTGCGCAGAAATATATCTAGAAAATATAATCCATTATCAAGTTCTGAAATATCAAATTTAGATTTTGTTGCAGAGATGTTTTCATAAGATTTCATCAACTTACCTTCTGCAGAATAAATTTTAAGACTAGCCAAATTGCCATTATTTTTTATATTAATAATTCCTTTGCTAGGATTTGGAAATACTGATATACTGTTACTTACACTTTTTTCAATATTATTTATTATTATATGATCTAGCACAGCAATACTATCTATTCCATAGCAATTTGTTACCCTTAACGATACTGTCCATACTCCTTGTGAGAAACTGTGCTGTGGATTTTTCTTTATGGAGTAATTACCATCACCAAAATCCCATAACCAATTTTTAATATTTGATCCTGATTTGTCCCAAAACTGATAATCATGAATATTGTTGCTACTAATATATTCAGAAGTAAATCCAGCTATTGGATGTATTTGAGTATTGGGATTTAAATTGGCATAATTTGATTTTATGGAAACACCATTGGTAATATATTGATTTGGAGTAACAGAAACCATATAGTTATTATCAAACAAATCAATATATTGAGTAGCAACAGTATAAGTATTTATAGTGTTAGGAACAGAGTCAAATACATAATAAGAACCTGTACTAGTATCCAACTTTTGAATATAATATGATGTAAAATCAAGGTTCTTATATGGCGACCAATTAAGAATCGTATTTGCATTTGCATCAATATATAAACTTGCATGCAAAGAAGCTACAGTATCACTAACTCCATACATATTATCTGTTGTTATAGGTATTATGTTATATTTATTTATACCAAGAACAACTACAGTATCTTCATCAATAAAAATTGGAGAAGAAGAGTTATTTATAAAACCTATACTATCCATTTGACCATTAATATTTGACCTGCATACAATATCATAATTATGATTTGGAATAACACTTCTATCATAACTAATAACATTTCCGCAATTAGCAAGTTCATAGCTTACTTCAATATTATTATGCTTATAGCTAGTCTTTTGCCCAGTATAAATTCCTTGGTTTGCAATAGTATTATATGCAAAACCCTTGATTGTTAGCATATGAGCATCCACATCTACATCCATTTTTATCCATCCATAATGCCAGTCGCCATCTATTTTAAGCCTTATTCCAAGATAAGCATCAACAACACCTCCTACCCATTCGCCTAAGTGGTAAGGAACATTATAAAAAAACATTTGCATAATTCGCACAGCGTCACTAGGTCCTAACTTTGTAACCCATAACTGCCCTGCTGCATTATTATCAATATAAATATTAGAATCTAACTTAAAAGTATAAAAATGGCTTGCATCATAAGATGGAGCTAGTCCAACAAATTCAATATCGTAATGCATAAGAGTTATGCCAATACCATTTGCACCACTCGACATTTGAATACTATCCTCTTGAGTGAATTTAATATCATATACTCCATCCAAATTAAAGTCAGTGCTATCATATGCAGTATTTTGCAGAACTTTGTTTGGAGAATAATCAGTATAATATATTTGAGAATATAAATTATTAAACTGGAAAAAAAATAAACTAAGAAGAAGTCCTTTTAGAAATATATTCATCACAAACTTTTTACGTAATACCATTTTATTATTAAAATTTCAGTTATTATGCCGATGTAAAAGCAATGTCCATAAATAATTAGAGATATCAACAAATTGAATCACTATCAGTATAATAAAATACAATACAAAGTTAATAATAAAATGATGAGCTTTTGTATCAATAAACTAACTATTTTTCATTTAATACTTACCTGGAGACTCTCCAAAAACAGAATCCGTAAATGAATTATTTATTTGGGAAATAATAACGAAATTATGATTTTCTTTGCAAATCAATATTAGCATAAAGAAATTGAAGTATTTACCATATTATAAGCGGAATTTAAGATTAGCATTTCCTATAGTATTATCTCAGGTTGGGCAAGTATTAGTCCAGCAAATTGATACTATGATGGTTGGATATGTTGGCACTATAGAGTTGGCAGCTGCAGCATTTGCAAACTCTATTTTTGTTATAGGCATGGTTATAGTAATGGGATTTACCTTTGGCATAACTCCCGCTGTTGGCCTTGTACTTTCTGATAATAACAAAAAATACTTGCAAGGATTATTAGTAAATGCTCACGTATTAAACATAAGCTTTGCAGTTATTATTTCCATTTTACTTTTAGGATTAAGCTTTGCCTTTCCGTATATGGGACAAGAGAAAGAAGTTTGGCAATTGGCACAACCATATTTTTACACACTAATAGCATCACTTCTGCCCTTAATTATATTCTTCACTAATAAGCAATTTGCTGAAGGTATTGGAAATACAAAAAAGGCAATGTATGTAACAATATCATCAAATATTATAAATGTAATACTGAATTATATTCTGATTTTCGGAAAATATGGAGCGCCTGAACTAGGTTTATTGGGAGCAGGCATTTCTACTCTTATTTCTAGAGTATATATGGCATTAATGTTTGTAGCAATTTTCAAATTAGGAAATACTTTTAAAGATTATTATTCGCGATTGAGAATGGAGTTTATTGATAAAAAAACCATAAAACGACTTTACTCATTGGGAATGCCAATATCCATGCAAATAGTTCTGGAAGTATCAGCATTTGCTTTAGCAGCTATAATGGCAGGCTGGTTAGGAGTTATTCCATTAGCTGCTAACCAAATAGCAAATGGCTTATCTAGTATTAGTTTTATGATAATAATAGGTATTGGCTCTGCTACCACAATAAGAATCTCACATCAGATGAGTAAGAAGGACTTTAATGGGCTTATTATGGCAGCAAAAGCATCTATTCATATTGTATTGGTGTTTATGACCATTACTGCTTCTATATTCTTTATTTTTAGAGGCTTGCTTCCTCAGTTCTACACTCAAGACGAAGCTGTAATTTTATTAGCCTCACAAATGCTTATTGCAGCAGCTATTTTTCAATTATTTGATGGCATACAGGCTATTATGATAAGTATATTACGAGGACTTGGCGATGTGAAACCAGCAATGAGATACGCCTTTATTTCTTATATATTGATAAATCTTCCCATTAGTTATTTCTTAGCTTTTACTTTAGATTTGGGACTTGCAGGAATTTGGATTGGTTTTATAATTGGCTTAGGAGCAGCCGCTGTATTATACTATTCTAGATTTAGAGTACTAATAAAAAGACTAAAAACTGAGCTATAAACTATAAAGCTACACCATTCTTAAATACTATCTCATTAATAATTTCACCTTCTTTATTAAAGAATAACTCTTTACCATCCTTTTCATTATTC
>JAOZPM010000152.1:0-6115 GCA_029932765.1 Bacteroidales bacterium
TTTCGGATAAAGAGAAAGAAACGATTGTAATTACATCTGACAAAAGTAGTGGAGAGGATGATAAAATTACAGATATAAAAAAGATAGATACTATATTAATAGAGGATAATATTGCAAATAATGAGACTGTTATTGTAGAAAAAACTGAAGTAATTGAAGAAGTTGCTGAAGTAGCAGTAGATAAAGGTGGCTATTATGTAATGGCTGGTTGTTTTAAATCTTCTAGAAATGCCACGCGATATCTGAAAGTGCTAAAAGAGGGCGACTATCCTAATGCAGTTATTAAAGGTAAAACAGCAAGCGGATTGATACGAGTTTGTTACGATAAGTTTAGCTCAGAGTCTGTTGCGGAGAGCTTTATGGAAAAAACTTCCAAAAAAGAGAATATAGAACTTTGGATGCAATTTATTGAAGATTAATATTTGACTATTGTATTAAAGAGATAGTCGATAAAACATAATAATGGGAAAGAAGAATAAATTAAAGCATTTTGCTGATAATCTGACATATAAGAATATGTTTCAGCCTACTTATGAGGAGCTCCAGCAGGGTTACGAAATGAGAGGTAATTGGGATTCAGATTTTTTTAAGAATGGCAATCTTATAACTTTAGAGGTAGGATGTGGCAAAGGGGAGTATACTGTTGGCTTGGGAGAGAAATACCCTGAGCGCAACTTTATAGGAATGGATATTAAAGGCGCTAGAATGTGGCGCGGCTGTACCGATGCTAATGATAAAGGAATGACAAATGTGGCATTTATTCGCAATCATGTGCAAATGGTGCCAAATCTATTTGGTGAGGGTGAAGTTGATGAACTTTGGATTACTTTCCCTGATCCACAACCAAAGAAAGAGAATAAGCGACTTACTTCGCCAAGGTTTATGGAGTATTATGGTAAAATTCTTAAAAAAGGTGCTATAATAAATTTCAAAACTGATAATGAACCATTATTTGATTATACTCTCGAAATGATTGAAGAACAAGGTCATGAGCTTCTGCTTTCGGTAAAAGATTTGTATAATGTAGAAGGTTTTGAGGAGGTTAAATCCATAAAAACTTTTTATGAGAAAAAATTCTCTGCTTTAGGCTATGCAATTAATTATCTACAATTTAAACTAAAATAAATAAATTGTTTTAATGTTAAAAACGCTTTTCATAAATAATTATGCATTAATAGATAAGCTGGAGCTTAATTTTAACTCTGGACTAAATGTTATTACCGGAGAAACTGGAGCTGGTAAATCTATTATTATAGGTGCTTTAGGCCTCATTCTGGGCAATAGAGCAGATAAGAGCGTAGTTAATGAGAATGTAAATAATAAGTGCATTATTGAGGCTGTTTATGATAATCCTAGTGATAAAATAATCTCTCTACTAACAGAATATGATTTTGATAAAGAAGCTGAATTAAGAATTCGTAGAGAAATTACTAGTACTGGCAAGTCTAGGGCTTTTATTAATGACACTCCTGCAAGTCTAGTGCAGTTAAAGGCTTTTGCTTCTCTTTTGGTAGATGTTAATAGCCAAAATCAAACTTATATATATAAGAAATCTGAATTTCAGATAGCAATGCTTGATAATCTTGCGTCCACAGAAGTGCAGCTTAAGGATTATGTTTCTAATTATAAGAAATGTAAGATGATTCAAAAGGAGCTTTCCGAATTAATATTAAGAGAAGAAGAAGCACAAAAGCAATATGATTTTATAAAGTTTCAATTTGAAGAGCTAGAGGAAGCTGCTCTTATTGAAGGTGAGGAGTCGCTGATGCGCTCTGAACTTCAAATACTTGATAATGCAGAGCTTATAAAGTCGGCTTTGCATAATACAACGCAGAGTTTAAGTCAAAAAGATGAGAATATAGTATCTAGTTTAGAGGTATTAATGTCTGAATTACAGTCCTTAAATTCATTTTCGGAAAGATATAGTAAATTATACGAGAGAATAAGCTCTAGCCTAATAGAATTGCAGGATATAGCAGTAGAGTATGAGCAGCTTAATGAAGAAACTGAGTTCGACCCCAATAAGTTTAAGCAATTGCAAGATAGGTTGGATATGATTCTTCATTTGCAACAGAAACATAGATTGCATACTGTAGAAGAATTATTGGAGTATCAAAATCTATTAGATACTAAGCTTCAGGAGTTTGCTAGTATGTCGCAGGATATTATAAAACTAGAATCTAAATATAAAGAAGCAAAATCTATAGTGGAAAGTAAGGCTGCAGTGCTTTCAAAAAAGAGGCTTAGTGCTATTCCTGGAATAATGCGGAGAATAAATAAGGGATTGCAAGGATTGGGGATGAAAGATGCTGATTTTCAAATATCTGTAAATATACTCGATAATGTAACTGTCAATGGAATTGATGAAATAGATTTTCTTTTTAGTTCAAATAAGGGGCATAAAGCAGATTCTTTGGCTAAAGTGGCTTCTGGTGGTGAATTGTCGCGGGTTGTATTGACCTTAAAATCAATGCTTTCGTCTAATAATAATCTTCCTACTGTAATTTTTGATGAAATTGATACTGGAGTTTCTGGTGATATAGCTACCAAAGTTGGCGATGTGATGAGTCAAATGGCTGATAATATGCAAGTAATAGCAATAACGCATTTGCCGCAAATAGCCTCTAAAGGCGATTTCCATTATAAGGTTTTCAAAAAAGAGCTTAATGATATTACCTTTAGCGATATTGTGCTTTTGGATCCACAGCAGCGAAAAAGCGAATTAGCCATGATGCTTAGTGGTGATGAAAATAATAAATCGGCTCTAGCTATGGCTTCTGAACTTATGTCGTAGCTATTCTTTAGGTAGTTAATAAACAATACAAATCCGTAAATAATTAGTATTAATTTTCTTTTTAAAATTATTATATTTGCGCTCAAACATAAGAGTATATCTATATGAATATATTAATTAAAAATATAAAAGAATTAGTTCAGGTAATAGAAGATAATCGCTTGTATACAAGTGGTAAAGCTATGGCAGAACTAAATACTATTGAAGATGCATACCTTATTGTAAATGGCGATAAAATTGCTAGCTTTGGCTCTATGATTGATTTGCAAAATGAGGTGCTAAATACTAATATCGAAAAAGTAATTGATGCCTCTGGAAAAATGGTATTCCCTGCATTTGCTGATTCGCATACTCATTTGGTATATGATGGTAGCCGCGAGGTGGAATATATTGATAAAATAAAAGGTCTTTCTTATGAGGAGATTGCTGCTCGTGGTGGTGGAATTCTGAATTCTGCAAAAAGAATAGCGGAGGTTAGCGAGGAGTCACTTTATAATCAATCGTTGAATCGTATTAATAGTATTGTTTCCATGGGAACTGGTGCTGTTGAAATTAAGAGTGGATATGGTCTTTCTTTGGAAAGTGAATTGAAGATGCTTAGAGTTATTAAGCGCTTGAAAGAGGAAACTCCAATTACAATAAAATCTTCATTCTTAGGTGCTCATGCTGTGCCTACGGACTTTAGAGGCCGACAGTCGGATTATGTGGATCTTGTTGTAAACGAGATGATTCCACAGGTAGGGGAGCAGCAATTGGCCGATTATGTTGATGTTTTCTGCGATAAGGGATTCTTTACTGTTGACGAAACTGATAGAATTCTTGAAGCGGCATCAAAATATGGTATGATTCCTAAAATTCATGCCAACGAGCTTGACTATAGTGGAGGAATACAGGTTGGAGTAAAATATAATGCTCTTTCGGTTGATCACCTCGAATTTACTGGAGATAAAGAGATTGAGGTTTTATTGAAATCTAAAACAATGCCAACATTATTGCCTGGTGCGGCATTCTTCCTTGGAATGGTTCATGCTCCTGTGCGAAATATGATTAATGCAGGGCTTCCTGTGGCTTTGGCAAGTGATTTTAATCCAGGCTCTTCGCCTTCAGGTAATATGCAACTTATTGCTGCAATGGGTTCTATAATGTTTAAAATGCTTTCGCAAGAAGTGATTCACTCTACTACAATAAACTCGGCCTATGCTATGGGTGTAGATAAAGAGCTTGGTAGTATTACCATAGGGAAAAAAGCTAATCTGATTATTACTAAAGAAATGCCTACTTATCATTATTGGACTTATTCTTATGGTGATAATAAAGTGGATACAATGATATTGAATGGAAACCTTATTGGTTCCTAGTTCATTGTTTGTAGTTTGTGGTTGAATAACAAACAACAAACAACAAACAACAAACAATCAAAGAAGATTTTAA
This sequence comes from Bacteroidales bacterium, assembly GCA_029932765.1. Classification (GTDB taxonomy): domain Bacteria; phylum Bacteroidota; class Bacteroidia; order Bacteroidales; family UBA1556; genus UBA6267. Next base: position 4,226 of record JAOZPM010000152.1, read on the forward strand.
AACGAGATAAACAACAAAATATGCAACAGCTAATAGAATGCGTACCTAATTTTAGTGAAGGTCGCGATATGAATGTGATAAATCAAATCACAGCAGAGATAGAAAAAATTGACGGAGTAAAGCTTGTGGATGTTGATCCAGGGGCTGCAACAAATCGTACTGTGGTAACAATGGTAGGAACTCCTGATGAGGTTTTAGAAGCGGCTTTTCAGTCCATAAAGAAAGCTCAGGAATTAATTGATATGCGTGGCCATAGTGGAGCTCATCCTCGCTTTGGTGCTACTGATGTTTGTCCTTTGGTGCCTGTTGCTAATATTAGCATGGAGGAAACGGTAGAGTTTGCTCACAAACTAGCAAAGAGAATAGGCGATGAGTTAGAAATTCCTATCTATTGCTACGAGAATGCTGCAAAAACTGATGTTCGTAAGAATTTGGCTAATTGTCGTGCTGGTGAGTATGAGGCTGTTGCTGATAGAATTATTACTGAAGAATGGCGTCCTGATTATGGTCCTTCAGAATTTACTGAGAAAGTGGCAAAGAGTGGTGTAACTGCTGTTAGTGCTAGAAATTTCTTGGTAGCAATTAATTATAACCTTAATACAACATCAACTCGTCGTGCTAATGCAATAGCTTTTGACGTTCGTGAGCGTGGACGTACTAAGCGCGATGGCGATGGTATTACTGGTAAGATTGTGAAGGATGAAAATGGGAAACCAGTAATGATTCCTGGTACTTTGAAGCATACTAAGGCTATTGGTTGGTTTATTGATGAATTTGGCATTGCTCAAATATCAATGAATATGACTAATATAGAGGAAACTCCTATTCATAAGGCTTTTGATGAAGTTAGTGTAAAGGCAATGTCGCGTGGTATGCGTGTAACGGGCTCTGAACTTGTTGGCGTTGTGCCTCTAAAGGCTATGCTTGATGCTGGTCGTCATTATCTTAAATTGCAAAATCGTTCTACGGGAATAGCTGATTCTGAATTGATTAAGATTGCTATTAAGTCTCTTGGTCTTGATGAGTTATATGCTTTTGAGCCTAAAAAGAAAATTATAGAATATATTCTTGAAGCTGATGGTCCAAAACAGCTGATTGACATGAGCCTTACAGGTTTCGTTCACGAAACGGCTTCGGAATCTCCTGCTCCTGGTGGTGGATCTATTTCGGCTTATATGGGAGCTATGGGCGCTGCTTTAGCTACTATGGTTGCTAACCTTTCTTCTCATAAGCGCGGTTGGGACGATCGTTGCGAGGAATTCTCTGATGTTGCTGAGCAAGGTAAATTCTATCACGATTCATTATTGAAATTGGTAGATGAGGATACTAATGCTTTTAATAAAATTATGAATGCATTTGGATTGGCTAAGAAAACTGATGCGGATAAAGCAATTCGCTCACAGGCAATTCAGGATGCTACTAAATATGCAACGGAAGTTCCATTAAAAGTTATGCGCCTTTGCTTTGAGTCAATGGATGTGTCAAAGGTAATGGCAGAAACGGGTAATCCGAACTCTGTAACTGATGCAGGTGTTGGCGCTTTGGCTGCTATGGCTGGCGTTAGAGGTGCTCACTTAAATGTGCGAATCAATGCCAAAGATCTTAAAGATAGAAAGGTAGCTGATGCGTTATTAGCAGAAGCTAAGGATATTGAAAATCGCGCAGCATTCCTCGAGAAAGAGGTTCTTGCTATTGTGGAAACTAAATTATAAAGGTGTAATTGGTAAAAAATTGTAATCGGTAAATGGTAAAAATTGTAATTGGTAAATGGTAAAAGTTGTAATCAGTAAACGGTAAAAGTTGTAATCAGTAAACGGTAAAAGTTGTAAACGGTAAACGGTAAAGGTTGTAAACGGTAAACGGTAAAAGTTGTAAACGGTAAACGGTAAA
>JAOZPM010000153.1:0-6055 GCA_029932765.1 Bacteroidales bacterium
ATTATGGGTTGAATACATTAAAATTGAAAACTAGAAGTAATGGCAGCGTACAACAAAAAATATAGTGCAAGCCGCAGTTTCTTTTTCACAGAAAAAGAATTAGTAAGTTTGAACATTAATGAAACCAAAGAAAATTATTGAATAAAGTGCGGCACGCACCATATTCAAACCGTTACTTGCAAGGCTGAGCCCGCGCCAATCAAGCTCATTTGGTTTTTGCCACCCAAAATTGACCATCGCAAAAAAAACCAAAAGAGCTTGATTCAATGTCCTCGCACTTGGAAGAATAAAACGGTTAAACATGAAACAAAAAAGTATTAATTTTGATGTTCGAAGAAAGGACATCTTCTGGTTGGGGAATAATAAGTTCGTATAAATATGCTTCGTTTCGTTGAAAAAATATTGGTAAATGGAAGAACGCCACCCCAAGCGAAGCATCTTTTCTCCCGAGGAGCCTCTCATATAATTGAACTGCGTAATGGATGAGAGAAAAATCAAATTAATATGAAAAAAGTAATTCTAATAGTCATTTTTATTATTAGTGCAAAAATGAATTTTTATGCACAAACTGTGCAGTGTCCAGTTCAAATTACTGGGCCATTTATTTGTAATACAACTGATTTAGTTGTTTTACAACAAGAATCAACAAATTGTGCTTCAATATATCAATGGAACAGAAATAATTATCCCTACTTGCCAACATCAGCAGATGATCCAATAGTAATAAGGCTTAATATAATTTTTGTTCAGGATCCGTCAGGAGGCTCAAATTTTCAACAGAACAACACTGAACAGGATGCTATGATTGACGATATGATGGGAGTCCTCAATGATTTATATTCTAATATGTCACCTCCAAATGATTGGAGTTTGTGTCGTAATATTAATTATGATTATGGTGTAATCCCAGACTTGAAAATCCAATTTGTGTGCGAAAAAATTTATTTACCGTTTCAAGATTGGTCAAATCATGACAAATCAATTTGCCCTAATAATGTGAATAATTTATGGTATATGGCTCTTGATAATGCAGTAGCAGCATTACCTAACTATAAACCAGGGATAAATGTATATTGTACAACAAACATGAATGTTCAAAATGAACTTATAATTAACCAAACTACAACAGCTCATAATACTACTGGAATCTCATGCTCGCAATATCCGACATACTCCAATTACGACAGGACATCTAGGATACACATGCCCGATTACTATACAAAATGGTGGTGGATGAAGAACATTGTACCCACAGATCAATCTGTTAATCCAAATTTGAATCCTTATAACCCCACAGTTAGAAGTTGGGATTTTACTACAAAAGGACATGCTCTAGCTCATGAAATAGGGCATTCACTTGAATTATATCACCATTGCGTTCATTACGGTGTAAATCAATGTCCTGAAAGTTTGATGAACCAGTCTTACCAAAGTTCACATAGTTATTTGCCAGCAACTGAAGTTGGAAATATGTATCGAGCTATTCAACTTTCAAATGTAAGAAAATTCGTTTTAGGTGACTGTTACAACAGTAATCCTTTAGTATTAACTCAAAATACTATTTGGGATTTTGATGTTAAATTTTTTCGAGATATTATTGTAGAAAATGGAGCAACACTTACAATCTCTTGTAATTTGTATATGACACGAGAGTCAAAAATTATTGTAAAGTCAGGAGGAAAACTAATTATTGATGGAGGTAAAATATCAGCTGACGACAGAAGTATTTCGTGGTTAGGTATTGAAGTTCAGGGAAATGCTAACCTGCCTCAATACCCAATAACTAATCAAGGAGTTGTTGAAATAATCAATGATGGCACAATAGAAAATGCTAAAATTGGCATATATGCATATCAAGACATTACAATACCTCTTTTTGGAAGCAGTATAACATATTCTTTAGGTGGTGGAATAATTAGAGCAAATAATGCTAGTTTCATTAATAATGAGGTAGATATAAAAATGGCTCCATATCGTTATTTAAACTCTTACAATCAAAAGCCTGTAAATCAAGCAAGTTATATCACAAGAAGTAATTTTGAAACTAATAATGATTTATTTACTACAACCGCTGATATTACTCATATTTCTTTGCTAGGTGTTCATGGTTTATTTATTAGAGGTAATACTTTTACTAATACAAATACTTCTTTACTAACGACACAAAAAGGAATCGCAATAAACTCTACAATTTCTTCAATAAGTGTAATTCCATATTGCGACCCTCAAAATCCGACTTGTGTGGATGAGCCCAATGAATTCTCAAACCTATATTATGGTATTAAATGTTATGAGCAAAGTGGAAGTTCAAATCTAATTGTTATTAATGATAATAATTTTGTTGATATTTATAAATCTATATATTTGTCAGGAACAAACGGAACCAAAATAACATTGAATAACATTAAATCAGCAGATTTTTTCCCTACTCAAAGTGGTCAACCCTCTCCAGGTGTTCCATACGGTATTTACCTAAACGGAGGCAAAGGCTTTAGAATAGAAGAAAATCACATCTACCGTCCAGCAAGTAATGGAGCAGCGGTTTCCAATGGTTCAAGAGGCATTATTGTTAATAATACAGGTGCCGAAGACAACCAAATATACAGAAATAAATTAAACAACCTATTCTTAAGTGAGCAAGCTCAGGGCTTTAACTCTGGTAAAGGAAGTAAAGCGGACAAGGGACTTAAGTTCTTCTGTAATATCTCTGAAACTGATGCTAGTTCTTATGATTTTTATGTGTTTGGGAATTATTATTTGCATAACTGGTCGCTCCATAGGTCGGGTATTGCTACAACACAAATGCAAAGTATCATAAATTCAAATGGTATTAGTGTGGATGCACCCTCAGGCAACACTTACTCCAATTCGCATCAAAACATAAGCCTCCCATTGGATTATGATAATGCACAGGGGCAAATAATTGATTATTATTGGGGAAATATTACTAATTATGCTGGTCGGGTTGAGCCTTTGAAGTATGCTAATATTAATCCACATCCAATGCAAGGAGAATATGACGCCTGTCCTTCAAAAAACTCCACAGGAGGTAATGGCAATACGCAAACTGAGCTGTATGCTAAGCTGAATTTAGCTCAAATTGCTTATAATTCATCAAAAGTGATATTAAATATATGGAAAGATGGTGGTAATGCCAATTTGGACGAAGAAGTAGAAACCACTCAACCATGGGATCTATATCAAGAGTTTAATAGTCTATTGGCAGAATCGCCTTACTTATCAGAAGAAGTATTGATAGAGGTAATTAATAATCCTTCATTTACTTCGCTAATGGTGAAATTACTGATGCTAGCCAACCCTCATGGTAAAGAAAGCTTTGAAGTAATGGAAGCGTTGGAAAATCGACTTCCTGCTATGCCGCAAACTTATATTGATGAAATTAAAAATCAAGTATCTTCGTCTTCTCAACTCAAAGTATTAGAAGGTAATGTAGCAGCCGATTATCATTTAATAAGCAATATTGGCGAAGATATTAAGAGAATGTATCGTGCTGACAATACCAATGCTTATGCAAAAGACAGCCTAATTGCATTTACAAGCCGCCAACCTGATATATACGATAAGTTTGAGCTAGCAAGCATTTACCTTTCCTATGGTCAGTATGATGATATGCAAAATGTATTAAGCGATATACCATGCAACTACGAAATGGATGATGAAAAGACGGCTGAACTTATTGAGTTTACTACGGCAATAAATATTGCCAAGAATATGCACGAGAATAATCTTTATGAAGAAGGATTAAGTGAAAGCAATCGTACTAACTTAGAGACTATTTTAAATGCAGACAAACCAATGACATCTCAAATGGCATTGGCATTGTTAAAACGCGATAATCCTGATTATGTGTTTAATGAAATAGTAAATGATGTAAGTCAAAATTCAGCTCGTATGGCAAACCCAAAAACTAATAATACTTTGGTAATGCAAAATGATGAATATAAATTATATCCTAACCCTGCAATAGATTATACCACATTAAAATATAATTGTAAGTATGAAAATCTAAATTATACAATAAGCGATATGCAAGGAAAGGTATTAAAAAACAAATCACTTAAAACAATTAGTGATATTGCTTCAAATGAGGTTTTAATTAATTTGGGTGATTTAAGTTCAGGTAGTTATCAAATTATTATAAAATCAAATGGACTGACACTTTGGTCCGAGAAAATGATTATTACAGAATAAATAAAACAAAAAGTTTGCTCCTAATATTTGGAGCAAACTTTTATTAAATTTTAATTATGAAAAAGTTGTTTTTGATATCACTAATCTTTTTATCTATTAATTCTTTAGCGCAGTTTGCCACCATGTTTAATGATACACTAAAGCCTTTTGGAGAAGGAGGATATGATTTTGCATGTGTTACGCAAGATGATAGTTTTTATTATGCCTTAGGTGGGGTGAATAATTATGAGCCTTATTGGAGTAATATGATTGTAAAGTATGACAAAAATTTTAATATAGTTAATAAACAAAAATATATTGATATAGCCTGGCGATATGCTAATTATCCTTATAATACAATTGTTGTTAATGAAAAACAAATCTTAACTTGTCCACAGGTATTTAATGATTCCGCTACTTTTGGAAAAATAATGTCAATTGACAAATATTCATTAGATACACTATGGACAAAAATAATTACCCATCCTGATACAATAATAGCAAATCAACCTAATTCAGGTCAATTTTCGGATTTAACCTCCATAAAACAAACACTTGATGGAGGATATATCCTAACAGGGAATTATAATAAAAACTGTATAACAGCCAATCTTCGCTCCTTCCTCCTAAAAATAGATAGCATCGGTAATGTGGAGTGGCGTAGGACTTATCCAAATATTTCATATTTATATGATATTGAACTTACACCCAACGGTGGGTATATTGTGATAAATAAAAACTGGGGCACAATAATAGTTGAATTAGATTCAATAGGTAATATTATTTGGCAACAGAAAATTAATACCGATACAATTAATGCAAATGTTTCGGATATGAGTTACTCTGGAAATAACACATTTGTAGGAATTGTAAAGTATATTAAGAATGGTAATATTAGCTATCCAGAATATGGACTTATTGTTTTTAAGATAAATATTTCAACAAAACAAATCATATGGCAAAAGAAATATAACATATACAAAAGTCTAAAATGCGTAGGACTCCACCAAGCCATGGGAGTAGAAACCTTATCAGACGGCAGCATAATAGTAAATGGTACAGTCATTAAATACGGCACAGATTACAGTGCTTTTATTCTAAAGCTTAATACCAATGGCGATAGTCTTTGGACCAAAACCTACTGTTATAAGAATTCCAATATTTCGCGTAGCCAGTTGAATGATTTAATGGCTTGTGATGATGGGGGCTTTCTGGGTGTGGGCTTTTATTCAGCCCAGGCAGGTGGCGTTTCAACAGCTTGGATGTTTAAGACGGATGCTAATGGATTAGTAGGCTGGGAAAGCCCAAAGCCGAAAGGTAAAAGTGAAATATTTAAAGTATGGCCTAATCCTGCAAGGGATTATGTTAATATTGAGTTTGCTAAAAACCTAAAGCAAGAATCTGAGATTATTATTTATAATTCACTAGGTCAGAGAGTAAAGACTTTAATCCTCCAAAAACAACAACTAGAAAAAGAAATCCACCTACAAGGTTTTAAAACAGGTATATATTATTTTGAATTACGTGCAAACAATAGTATAATTGGAACAGGAAAATTTATAAAAGAATAAGTTTTAACCCTCGCCAAAGCAGCCATACACATCCTGCAAACGCCAAACCCCTCGCAATAGCCTTTTGCAGCAAGAGTATGTCTGCCCAACCGCAAAGAAAAGCACAGTAGGCAACACGCGATATGCTCCATGCCTAATTTAATGTAGCACGAGAGATTATTCTTACTAATTTAGCTTGATGAAATAGTTGAAAATTATAGTAATAAAGACGGCACGTAGCATATCGCCATCCGTTACTTGCAAGGCTAAGACCTCCTTATAACAGTTTCCACTGGCACAAGCAAACATAATTC
>JAOZPM010000154.1:0-6031 GCA_029932765.1 Bacteroidales bacterium
AGTATATAAAGTAAGAATAATAAATATTATTATATAATAATAGCCATAAGTATTTTCTCAATTTTTATTGGAGGGGTGTTTATGGTTATTTTTTATAGTAATAAAAATAAACAACTCTGTTTATTTAACAGCTTGTAGCTTTTAAATCAAAAATGAAAAATTTGGATCTATTAATTTTCCAATCCAATTTTTTATCCCAAAGCAACATCAAGTATCATCATTATTACAAAACCTATCATTACTCCCGCTGCTGAATAATCTGTTTCGTTTCCAGATTGTGATTCTGGAATCAATTCTTCAACAACAACAAATATCATTGCTCCAGCAGCAAACGAAAGAGCATAAGGCAAGATTGGAGTTATTGCCAAAACTAAATACGCTCCAAATACAGCAGCAATAGGTTCAACTAGACCCGATAATTGTCCATAATTAAATGCTTTTAGTCGTGATAATCCCTCTCTTCGCAAAGGAACGGAAACAGCTGTTCCTTCAGGAAAATTTTGTAGGCCAATACCAACTGCAAGAGTGATGGCTCCAGCTAAAGTTCCAATATCAGGATTATTAGCTAAGGCACCAAAAGCAACACCAACAGCCAGTCCTTCAGGAATATTATGTAAAGTTATTGCAAGAACGAGTAACGTACTACGTTGCCACGAGGTTTTTATTCCTTCGGCTTTTTTCATAGGTAGGCCTAAGTGTAAATGCGGAAGTATTTTATCAATTAATAATAAAAAAGCTCCTCCAGATAAAAAACCTATTGCTGCTGGCAACCACGCCACGCCTCCTTGTTTTTCCGACATTTCAATTGCCGGCATTAGTAAAGACCAAAAACTCGCAGCGATCATTATTCCTGCTGCAAAACCAAGCATTAAATTAAAAAACTTTGGTTTAATCTCTTTAAAGAAAAAAACCATTGCTGCTCCTAATGCTGTTATACTCCACGTAAATATACCCGCAAAGAGAGCTAATAATACAGGATTATATTCAAGTAACCATTCTAAAGTCATAGTTTTTATATTTCATGTTTTTTATAAGCCAACCAAATAACCTCCTATTCCTATAATAAGAGCATATATTATATTAACAGCTTTTATAGCAAAGAAAGATCTTCTCGATTCTGCAAGCAATGGAAGCATCCCATGTCCGTCTTGAACAATTGAGCTTGCCAATAAAATACTAAAGGGAATACTCCCTTGTGCAAATAATGTTACAAAAATCAAGTGTGGTCCCGATTCTGGAATAATACCTATTAAAATAGCAAAAAGTAATACAATAAACATATTAGTCGACATCCACGATTCTATATCAATATAACTTACTAATATGCCAAAAACTAACAAAGTACCAAATGTCCATAAAAATATTCTTCCAAGGTGTTTTTTAACAATATGCCCCCATAAGTGTTTCTCTAAAAAATGATTTGGTACACTAATAGCAATAAATACGGAAAAACTAACAACCGTTATTATTGAAATTCTAATCCACAACTTCGCATTTCCTGCTATCCAACCAACAGAGAAACTGGTTAATAAAATAATTATTAATGTCACTAAGAATAGACGATGAAACGAAGGATGAAACAATTGATGCCAAAACATATTTTTTTGAAAACAATTACACTTTTCCTCAGTGTGTAAGGGGAAATCATTATCTGAAAATTTGCTTAATATCTTTTTTGGAGTATAAAATTTATCAGTCAAGTATCCTGCAATAATAGCTAAAACAAATAAAATTAAGGTTAATAGAGCTGCTTTTTGTGGAAACATAGAAAACATAACATAGGCCTCATCTCCACTTGTAGCAATCATAGTAGTAACAATTGCTCCAAAAGAAATCATCCTATGAGAAAAAAGAGCAACAGCTGTAAAAGCACCAAGGCACCCAGGAATAACACCCAATAGCGCTGCAAATAAATATTGTTTCCATTTATTTTTTGTAACAATATTTATCCATAAACCACTCGTTTGTACGTTAATATATTCTATAACCAACATCATCACAAAAACAAAACTTGTTATAGTAATCGCTTGTTTAAATATACTATATATTTCGATATTCATAGCTTAATCTCTTTATCAAGTATTCTATTATTTCTCCTTTATTTGATAAAATATTCCCCTTTCTTGCTCTACTGATTCTATAATGTTTTCTGCATCTAAAACATCAAGGTATTTATTAATTTCATTAACATGAATACCCAATATTTTATTTAAATCGTCGAGAGTACAGGGTCGTCGTAAAATTGTTTCAACAATAGCAGTTTCAATATCAGTACGATATGATTGAATATTTTTCCTTTCAGGGGCTGAAGAAATTATTTGCACATTATCTAATTTCCAAAAATTTATTATATCCTGCAATTCCTTTTTACTTGCACCTTTTAAATTAGAAACCGTGCCCGGTCTATCCAGGGTGTTTAATTGAATGGAATCTGGATTTATCTTTTGAATTGCGTTTTTTAATTCTATTAATTCGCTTTTTGAATCATTATAGCCTGGTAAAATAAAAATTTCTAGCCATAATTTTCCTTTAAATATTTTTTTGAAATCAACAATTCCTTTTATATATTTATCAATAGTGAGGCCCTTGGCAGGACGATTTATTTTTTCAAATACCTCTTGTGTTGCTGCATCTAAAGAAGGAAGAATAACATCGGCATCAATTATTGCTTCTCTTACCTTTTTATCAAATAGCATTGTACCATTTGTTAAAACAGCAACCGGAATATTGGGTCTATTTTGTCTAATAAAACCAAGAATATCCCCTATCTTACTATTTAAAGTGGGCTCTCCAGAACCCGAAAAAGTGATATAATCAGGATCAGGATTATTATTGAAATAATTAAGTAATTCTTCCTTTATTTTATCAAAAAGGATATACTCCTTTTCCACAATTGTAAGTTTTGTGGTTTTTCCCACTTCACAATAAACACAGTCAAGAGAACATACTTTTTTAGGAACTAAATCAACCCCCAACGACATACCTAATCTTCGTGAAGGAACTGGTCCAAATAAATATTTATACATAACGTTCCTCCTTATACTTAATCATACATTTTTCTTAATTCTTCATTAACCAAAGTTGGTTTTATTATTTCTTGTAGCTCATTAGTTTGCCATGTTTCAAGACTTTCGTGTGTAATAAAATATTTTTGCGGAATAGGATGAGTTCCAACAACAACTTTTACTTTATATTTATTTTCTATAAAATTTTTGAAAGAAGAAATATAAGGACAAGGAGGATATCCTACAACAAACCCCGTTGCAAAATGAATGGCCTCAGCTCCATTTTTAATCATTTCTTCAGGAGCATATTCAATATTTCCTCCCGGACAACCTCCACAGCTTGTATATCCTACTATTTCTAATGTTTCGTTTTTACTGTAAATATCAAAAGCTCCTTCTCTATTTTGCATAGCTCTAAAGCATTTTCCACCAGCACAGTTTTTATACCTGTCACAAATTATTATTCCTATTTTCATATGTTTATAGTTTGTATTTAATTTTACATAACTAGAGTATGCAGCCACCTAATTGCACCGTTTGGCATTAATCCCTTAAAATTCTATTGTAGCATATTTTAACGGCTTTTGTGAATTGCTAATATACTAATTATTTCAATTCGTAAATGATGACCGATATTATATTCTCCCCTAAAACAAACACTATAAAATCATATTTAACAATGTTATATAAGTGTATTTTTATTATTTACTCTTTATAAAATATGTTTTTAATGGATGAGCATGATTGCTTTATTTAGGTGCGTCATAAAACTCATTTACGACTCATCCCTCATATTCAACAGTTCAGTAAGTATAATTTCCTAAGGCTATACCTCTACCTTACTTTTGCTCCATATTAAAAACATAATAATCTTTTTAAAACCATTAATTATGAGAGTAATTTTATTTTTTAGCTTATTCCTTATGCTTAATCAAGCAAACGCACAGGATCAACCAATAATAAACGGCATAGAAACTTTTGGCAATTGGGATACTTGTGCTGCGGGTGAAATACCACAATATTGGGATGGTTTCAACCGACAAGTTATTATCAACGGAATGAACCTTGGCGAAGTTATCTGTGTAAAAAAAGACAGTGCTGACCCAAAGGATATTAACTATTCTGTTAGAATTACTTCGGAGGCTGTTTTAGGTGGATCCGTGGTAGCAGGTATGCTTACCACTGGAAATCTAAATATTAACTTCACCAATCAGGATGGCACAATTGATGGCGGCATTCCATACACACAGAAACCAGCAATGCTTAAAGGTTGGTATAAGTACACTCCCAACGGAACTGATACTGCCCAAATTAGCGTTTGGTTTAAAAAAAATGGTGAGAATTTTGGCGGTGGCAAATTGAATCTTAATTCTCAAAAGCAAGTTTGGACCCTTTTCGAAATCCCCCTAAATTATCAGCCAAACATTACACCCGATACCGTGAATATACTGTTTTCTAGCTCTATTATGAAAAACAACCTACCTATTGGTTCTTGCCTCGAAATAGACCACATTTGGTTTGAAGGTGGAAGCCTTGGGGTAAATAATAAGCAAGATTTAATTAATATAACTAAGATTTACCCCAATCCCACGAGTTCGTATGTTTATATTGAAGTACCAAAAAATATGAAAAATTATACAGTTTCCATTTACAATACTTCAGGACAGAGAATAATAACAATAAGTTCTAAGTCTAAAGTATCTAAAGTTAGCACAAATAAGCTGTCAAAGGGGGTATATTTTGTTGAAGTGTGTAGCAACAAATTAAGGAAAATTAGTAAGCTACTAATTAGATAGTTTTATATGCTAGTGTACAATTAGCACACAATACATAAGCCTAATCAAATAACTCATATTACATTTTTACATAACTTTACACAAAATTTACAATAATGAAATCATTAAACGAAACCAACAGTAAAAAACATATTATTAATATATCAATAATACTAGCAATAAGTGTATTCGTTACCTTTATGTTCGCGGGATTTAACTCTTCGTGGCAATCAATTCTTCTTAATATACTTTATGGAATTATCATCGGTTTGAGTATTGCAATTGGAAGCTCATTTATTTCCAGGAAAATGTTCAGTATTGGAAATTGGGAACACAATCCAATTAATAAATACGTTCAGGTAATTATTGCAATTACTGTTTATATAAGCATTGACGTAGTAATTATAAATCTAATTTGGTTTAAAATAACTCAAAACCTTAGTCCGACAGACCTTATTCATAGCAATATGTTTGTGTGGATAATATTAACAGAATTAGTAATTGGAATAATAATTTATTTAGTAATTCTTTCTGCAAATTTCTCTAAACTACTTAATCAATTTCATATTGATGCTGAAAAAGCGCAAAAAGAAATAAATAAATACAAATACTCAACCCTTAAAAATCAAGTAAATCCTCATTTTCTATTCAATAGCCTAAACGTACTCAGTGGATTAATATATAAGGATGTGGAAAAAGCAGATGATTTTGTTGGTAAGCTTGCTAGTATATACCGATATGTACTTGATGTGCAGGATGAAGAAGTTGTTTCTTTGGGTCAAGAGCTGAGCTTCATTAAAGACTATTTATTTTTACAGAGAATACGCTTTGGCGACAATTTGAGCTATGAGATTAATGCCAATTCTGATAAAATGATTATTCCTATGGCCTTGCAAATACTTATTGAAAATGCTTTAAAACATAATACAATAACTAATGAAAATAAGCTTGAGATAAAAATAAGTAGTGACGAACGCTATGTAATTGTAAGCAATAATAAAAATGTAAAATCAGATATTGAAACATCTCATGAGCTTGGAATTGCAAATATAAAAGCTAGGTATACGTTCCTTACAACTACAGAAGTAGAGGTATTGAATAATGAAAATAAGTTTGAAGTTAGAATTCCATTATTAAATATAAAGGCCTAATAATGAATATAATAATTGTAGAAGACGAACAATTTGCATTTGAGAAACTGGCAATAATGCTCAACAGTATTGATAATAATATCAATATTGTTGGTCATGC
>JAOZPM010000155.1:0-3949 GCA_029932765.1 Bacteroidales bacterium
ACAAACTCAAATGTTGTATACGCTCTTATTGGCAACTCTAGTGGTGGTTTTTTTGGAATTTATAAATCAACAAACTCTGGAAGCAGTTTCTCTTTAACATATAATAGTACAAATTTAATGAATTGGAATTCTGACGGTAGCGGCAGTAATGACGGGCAAGCGTGGTATGATATATCTCTTGCTGTATCACCTACCGATATTAATAAAGTAATTATGGGAGGTGTAATTTCACATAAAAGTACTAATGGAGGAACATCTTGGTCTTGTTCAAATTGTTGGACAACATATTCTGGTTATAATACAGGCAACCATCCTGAGGTTCACGCTGACAAGCACAATTTAGTTTACCGAAGCAATGGTGACCTATTTGAGTGTAATGATGGAGGTATATACTTATCCTCAAATAATGGATTAACTTGGTCTGACAAATCTAATGGTTTAAAAAATAGCCAGATGTACAAATTAGGAATTTCACAAACTGTTTCTACAGAAACAATAACAGGACTTCAAGATAATGGCACAAAGTTGTTTAATAACGGTATATGGTCGGACGTAAAAGGTGGTGATGGTATGGAATGTATTATTGATTATACTGACGTAAATATACAATATGGCACATACGTAAATGGTCAAATTTCTCTAACTACTAATCACTGGTTAAGCTCAACAGCCATTGAGCCTTCATCAGCAGGAAACGGTGCATGGGTAACACCATATATACTTGACCCAGTAAATCATCAAACAATATATGCTGGTTATTCCAATGTATGGAAATCAACTAATAAAGGAACAACTTGGTCTCAGATATCCACAATGAGTTCAAGTCAGAAATTAAGAAGCATAGCTATAGCCCCTTCTAATAATTCAATATTATACGTTGCCGACAATGATAATATTTGGAAAACAATTAACGGGGGTACATCATGGACTGATATTACTGGAACATTGCCTACTACATATTCTAGCATTACATATATAACTGTTAAAGATAATGACCCAAATACTGTATGGATAACTTTTAGTGGTTTTAACTCAACTGGAGTATATAAAACTACTAATGGTGGAACATCATGGTCTAATATGTCAACAGGATTGCCAAATATACCGTTACATTCAATAGTACAAGACAAAACAAATACCACAACTGAGATACTGTATGCAGGAACTCAATTGGGAGTTTATATAAAAATTGGAGCAGCAAACTGGGAAGAATATAATCTTGCATTTCCAAAGGTAAGAATTGGTGAACTAGAGATATATTATAATACTAATCCAAGTAATAATAAATTAAGAGCAGCAACTTACGGTAGAGGTTTATGGGAAGTTGATTTATACACTGGTTCAACTTCACAAGTTCCAATTTGTAACTTTGGCGCAATTAAAACATCTATTTGTACTGGAGATTCTATAAACCTTATAGATTCTACATATAATAACCCTACTTCATGGGCATGGACAATCTCGCCTAGCAATGTTACTTATGTAGGCTCAACGAGCAATAGCTCTCAAAACCCTATAGTTAAGTTCAATAACTCAGGTATTTATTCTGTTTCGTTAACTGCAACTAATGCTGATGGCAGCGACACAAAGACAATCAATAGCTATATTACTGTTGGCGGCGCGCAAGTTCCATTTATTGAGGACTTTGAGTCTAGTTCTACTACTTTAGGAGATTGGTTAGTTTCTAATCCTGATGCGGGGAGTATTACTTGGGGCTTATATAATACTAGCGGAAACGGCAGCAGTGCTAGATCTATTTTTATAAATAATTATGCTTATAATAGTGCTGGAGATATTGATAATCTAGTTATGCCTATAATTAATTTAGAAAATGAAACAAGTGCATACTTACAATTTAAGCATGCTTATACAAGGTATACTGGTTATCCTTCTGATACATTAGTAATATTTATATCTAGCAACTGTGGAGCAACATACTCTGTTTTAGATTCGCTATATGAAGATGGCACAGGAAGCTTTGCTACAGCACCTGATAATACTTCTAACTTTATACCAGCCACTGCAAGTGATTGGTGTGGGTCAAGTAATGGTGCTGATTGTGATTCCATAGATATTAGTGCATATGCTGGAAATTCTAATATTAGAATTATTTTTCAGAACATTACAGCTTTTAGCAATAACTTATTTATTGATGATGTTCAAGTGATTGGAACAAATACATCAAATGTAGTTGCAAACTTTGATTTACCTACTTCAAATATTTGTACTAGTACATCAACTACATTTACTAATACATCGCAGAATGCAACTACCTACCAATGGAAAATTGATAATATTTCTATTTCTACTAGTCAAAACTTATCATATACCTTTACAAGTGGAGGAACAAAAGATATTAGACTGATTGTAAGTGACGGAACTGATTTTGATTCCATAAGTAAGATAGTAACTGTAGGAGAATTACCAACGCAAGCAGCAACGCCTACTGGGCCAATAAATGCTTGTACAAGCACACCTTCAACTTATACCACAACTGGAGCTATAGGAGCAAATACTTATACATGGGATTTATTTCCTAGTACAGCTGGTAGTATTACCGGCAATGGGCTAACATCTAATGTAATATGGAATACTTCATTTGTAGGAACTGCTAGCATTAAAGTAAAAGGAAACAGTACTTGTGGAAATGGAAGCTTTTCTACTATATTGAGCGTAAATATTAGTACATCGCCTGCAATTGCTACTACACCTAGTGGTCCTATTGATTTATGTATTAACCCTACAAACTCTACATACACAGTTAGCGCCATTGCTAATGCAGCAACATATATTTGGACATTAACACCAACTGCAGCAGGTACTATTACAAATACAGGTATTAACGCAACCATAGATTGGTCAAACACATACACTGGTAATATTGCATTAACTGTTGTTGGGGTAAACTCCTGTGGAAATGGAACAGTATCACCTGCTCTAAATATTGTAATAAATAATACTCCGCTTAGCCCAAGTACTCCTTCAGGACCAACATCACGTTGTAATAATAGTAGTAATACAAACTATTCTGTAAATACAATTCCTGGAGCTTCTATTTATACTTGGGAAATTACTCCAAGTAATGCAGCAACACTTACAGGAACAGGTTCTTCTGTAAACATAGATTGGAATAACTCCTATGTAGGATCCGCAAGCTTGAAAACAAAAGCTGAAAACAATTGTGGAGTTGGACCTTTTTCTAACGATCTTACTATTTCTATTAATGGAACCCCTCCTACTCCAACTGTAACATTAGATGCTGGGATATTTACTTCATCGAGTAGCACAAACAATCAGTGGTTTAGGTCTAATAATATTATTAGTGGAGCTACTAATCAAACATATATGCCTTATATTAATGGCTCTTATTCTGTTGAAGTAAGTAATAGTAATAACTGTAAATCAATGTCAACATCTATTTCAATTAATAATGTTGGAATAAATACAACACTTATTGGCAAAGGGCTTAATGTATACCCCAACCCAGCAAATGATTATATAATTGTAGAATATGCTGGTGAAGAAAAAATTGTACTAAACTTAAGAAATGCTATTGGTGAAGATATACTATCTACTGAGTTTATTAAAACTACAAAACTTGACCTTTCGAAAATAAGCAGTGGTGTATATTTTATTGAAATGCATTTAAAAGAAAATCCTAATGCAACAGTTACGAAGAAAATCATTATAGCAAAGGATTAGATTAATTATTTAATTCCATAATGTTAATGCCAATAGATACGATTCTATTGGCATTTACTTTTAGTTATAGATAAATATTGCTAAGAATAACACTTGCAAATTCGCATAATCTTTTCAACAATTAGTATTTAAAAACATCTGTATAGTATTTTACTAATAGCTCAATAAGAACTATTACCTTTGTTATTGAATAAAAATAAATCAATTATATGGCAATTGTTACGCTTACAACGGATTGGGGGTTAAA
>JAOZPM010000155.1:4049-6031 GCA_029932765.1 Bacteroidales bacterium
TATTTTATTGGTGCTGATAATGGTATTTTCAGTATGATTTTTGGCAACAAAGTAACCGAAGTTGTTGAGTTAGAGATTATCCAAGACAATGATAAATACACTTTCTCATCAAAAGATGTTTTTATCAAAGCAGCCAAGCATATTATTGATGGTAATGAATTTAATAAGTTAGGGAATATTAGAGATAGTTTCCGACAATCTATGACCTTTGCTCCGGTAATAGAAATGGATAATAATACTATTACTATTATTGGAAAAGTTATTTATGTTGATAGATATGAGAATGCAATAACTAATATAAGTGAAGAATTATTTAACGAATATGCTAAAAATAAGAAATTTAGCATTAATTTTCAATCGGCAGATGATATCACTGAAATTTCTAAATCATATTTAGATGTTCCTGCTGGAGAAATTTGCGTACTATTCGATAGCAATAATCTACTTGAAATATCTATGAATCAAGGTAATGCAAAGAGTTTACTTAGCTTATCGGTAGATACTAGAGTTAGAATTAATATTATTAAATAATAACTCTCCAAGATAATAAATTCTAAATCAAGATTTCCTTAACTCTCTTCCTATTCTCTATTATTAAAAATGGTACATAACCATAAATTGAGCTCTAGCACCATCACCAGTTTCACCAAAAGTATCTTCTCTGTACGCAGCAACATATTCAACAGCTATATCTAATTCAGGTATTGGATGCCAATAAAAATTCAATGCGCCCCAATATCCTGTAATAAAATCTTTAGGAGTAGGAAGCACTTCATTTTTAATATTTATATAACCAAAAACAGCAGTACTACTAAATCGCCTATCTTTTGTCCAATAGTGATCATAACCTATAAAACCACCTATTGCAGGCACTAATTCAATATTACCATTACCCGTTGGAACAGCGTCCCAATTATACGACTCAAAGCCTACCAAATATCTTGAAATACCTTTACCCATAGTAAATTGCGCATGTAATAAATCATTACTAAATAATGATATACCCGTAGATACAGAGGCCCCATAAGCCATTTCTCTACTAAAAGTACTATCCAAATTATTTTTATATTTTATTGAACGAAGCACACCTGCTACTTGCAAATGCATTCTATCTGTTTTATACCTATAGCGAAGAGTAAAATCTGGCACATCTTGAAAAGCGGTGCTTAAAATCGTATCAACTTGATGATGCTCTCTATAATCTAAAGATGGTCCCTCTAATGAAGCACTTAAGGAGTGCTTTTTACCCTGAAATGCATTATACCTAATCATAGTTGGACGCGCCCATATACCTGTTGGAGGTCCATCATAATCGGTAACATTAGGCCAAGCATCTTCATCCGCAAAATTTGACCATGTTTGTCCAAAGTCCCAATTACCAACACTTATCAGCGCGTGGCGAATTCTAAAAGCATTTGCAGAATTAATAAAATCTGCTTCAAAATGTAGTTTTATTGCACCAATTTTAGATTGATGCTCTGAGTTAAAACGTAAGCGTGTTTGAAATACTACAAAGTTAGTAGAAGGCTCTTTAAGAACATTACCTGTAGGGATACTTACAATATTCAAAGCTGGGTATTGACCTTCATAGCCCACAAAATCATAATAATATATAGAATTAACAAATCCACTAAAGGCTATACTATTCAATGGTTTGCCATTTAATGTATCCTTTGATTCATATTTAAAATTTTGCCCAAAAATAAGTATTGGAATAAATACTAAAATAATAAGTAATGTATTTTTCATATGTTTATTTTTTAATTGTCATACCTGTTTATAATATGTAGGTGAAACCCACACGATAAAGGAATAGTTCACGATTAGTAAGCAAATCTAATTCATTTTTAATTATAAAAAACCATTTGAATTAAACCTAATAATAATTAAGCAATACATGCATTGTAAGGATATGAAACGAGCATGACATAGAATAATTATTTAACTCACAATAAAATGATTATTTTTTTCATGCGACTGCA
>JAOZPM010000156.1:0-3346 GCA_029932765.1 Bacteroidales bacterium
TCCTTAATTTCTTTTTCTTTCCTTCTCATTTGTACAATATTTATATTATTGTGAATTTTATATAGCAATCTTAATCTTAGCAATTTTCAAAGCAATTTTACCTCCAAGCCAAGCCATTGGAATATAAGCCATAAGAATATCCACTGCAGCAAACCATATGGGACCTGGCAACATATAATTAACCAAAATACCACCCACCAAGAACAGCCCTCCTATTGACATTGAGAATTTCATTTTATGACTTCCAGCAATAAGTCCCGCAATTATAGCACCTACTAAAGTGCCTAAAGCATGAGCCAAAAATGGAAAGATGAAAAATTCAGAATCTAAACTAGGCATTACTGCGGCTAATTTTTCCATATCATTAACATCAACCCCTTCTAAGGGAAACACTTGATATCCTATTTTTATTAATTTCATATTAACTACTCCTCCTAACACCCATCCAATAATTACCGAAAGAATATTTCTTATTATTATAATCATAATACTATTTTTAAAATTTTATTTATTAGAAATCATTAATAATAACCCTAAAATTGATAGAACACTTATTTCACTCCATTTCGTAATTTTCCAAAATCTAGAATCATTTACATACTTAGTTAAATTGCCTGCTAACAATGCAATAAGACTAAAAATAATAATTGCTTGTATCATAAAAATTACACCAAGTATTATCATTTGGATAGTAATATTATAACCATTAGGACTGATAAATTGAGGCAAAAAAGCAATAAAAAATAAAGATACTTTAGGGTTTAATATATTCATAAGAAAACCTTTTCGTATTAATGCTCCTATACTTTTTTCACCACTTTTACTTTCAGTACTTAAATTAACTTTTAATCTTCTAGACTTATAAGCACCGTATGCCAAATAAAACATATAAAGAGCTCCTAAATATTTTATTATAGAAAATGCCATTGCCGAGCTTTGAATTATTAATGACAAACCCGTGGCTGCAGCAAGGGTGTGAATCAAAACACCCAAACCAAGACCAAAAGAAATAGCAATACCATTCTTATGTCCTTTTGTAACACTTTCTGTTAATACAAATATATTATCGGGACCAGGCATTATTGCCAAAGCCACTGATGCTACAATAAACGATAATACTAACTCTAATTCCATTTGATTTAATCTTTGAATTTAGCATCTATAAACACCTGAAACCTACTTCATAAATTCCAATAGTTCCCTATATCTTTTTCTATCAATTTTCACAAAAACTCCACTAACATGGTTATTGACAAACTGACTTTCTATTTCATCAAAATCTTTTGCCAAAATATCCACTTCAGAGAGACGAATAGGGCTGCCAATTTCTGAAAAGAAATCCTCAAAACCTTGAGCTGTTTCTTCTACTGTTTCTGCACCAAAAAGCACAGAGCCTAACTCTTCAATTTTATCTTTTTGAAAAACAGCATTAAGTCGCATCCAAGCAGGATAAGCAATTGAAAGACTTGCACCATGAGGCATATCATATAAGAACGATAATTCGTGACCTATGGCGTGCACCCCCCAGTCGCCCGACTTACGACCATGATTTGTTGTGCCATTAAGTGCCATTGTAGACGCATAAAGAATTCTTGCCCTTAGCTCATAATTATCCAAATTATTCATTAAATCTATTCCAGCTTCCATAGCTTCATCAATTATGGAAAACACAAACTTATCGGCCAATGGAGAATCTCCCTCTCCAAAATACGCCTCTAGAGCATGTGCAATTATATCTACAATGCCATAGGCTGTATATTTAGCATCAACTGTTGTTGTTAGTTGAGGATCCAAGAAAGAAACTTTAGGATACATAAGAGGAATTCCTATTCCAATTTTCTGCTTAGTTTCTATATTCTGAATTACAGCAGCTGCATTCATTTCGGTACCCGTTGCTGCTAATGTTAGCACGGCCAATAATGGCAAAGCTTCCGTTGGCGATTTTTTTTGTGTCATAAACTCCCAAGGAGAGAAACTTACCTTAGCGCCAAGGCTAACCACCTTTGCAGAGTCAATAACGCTACCGCCACCAACAGCAATTATCATATCCACATTATTGTTTTTGGCAACCTCCACCGCAGCTTCTACATCTGACAATACGGGATTTGACTTAATTCCTGAATATTCAAAGATCTCGAAATCTTTGAGTAATTCCAAAATAGTACTATATAATCCACTTCTCTTTATGGAACTTTTCCCATAAATCAAAAGAACTCTATTTCCAAATATTTTTGCTTGTTTTGGGAGTTTAGAGATACTATCTCTTCCAAAAAAAAGTTTTGTGGGATTATAAATTTGAAAGTCTTCCATAGCTTATGTTTTTTCTAAATTATTGCCTTTATATAATACAAGTCTATAGCTCGATAGATTCAATTACATCATCTATAATTTTAAGTTTAGTAAGTTTCATTTTAATTCCTGCTTTATAAAAATCGCGAGAAAAATGAGGACCAAATTTATATCCAATAATAATATCTATCCCTCCTAATAGCTCAACTAAATCACCATGCCCATGATCCTCATTATCATGACTACCATCAGCATGATGAGTATGCTCATGTTCATTTATCAAATATTCGATTTTTGCTGTGCCAGTAGCATCAATATCTACCATCGCAAATTCGGTAGCTCTACCACTACGTTCTGCTACAGTTTTTCTATCGTTTGTTGGAATTGCTATTTTCATATATTATAATTTATTTAAAGTTCCAAAATTAATAAATCTTTTCAAACATAGAGCTTAAATAAACATAGTATATGACAAGAAATACAAATTTCTTTTATGACTAATCTCTTATTTATAAAAATCTAATATTAGTACGCATGCATACTATTTTTTTATATCTTAGCATTCTAAAATTTACCACAATAATTATCATATTATTATTGTATCTTAGCATATTGTATTTTTCACACTAAAACACAGACTAATGATTTCAAGTATTGTTTTTATATTAGTATTTGCAGCTACTATTTTTATGTTTGCCAAAAGCATTAAAAAAATCCGTTTCCACATTAATTTAGGAAAGGATATTGACCGAACAGATAATTCTTCCGAAAGGTGGAAAAAGATGTTTTTTGTGGCAATAGGCCAATCAAAGATGACCAAAAAGCCTGTAGCAGGAATTCTACATATTATGGTTTACGTGGGATTTATCCTTGTGAATATAGAAATGCTAGAAATATTTATTGATGGTATTTTCGGAACACATCGAGCATTAAGTTTTCTGCCATTTTATCACTATTTAGCCTCAATGGTAGAAGTATTTGCCCTAATGGTAATTGTTGCTTGTATAACATTCCTTATCCGAAGAAATATTATTAAAGTAAAGAGATTTAAGAGTGC
>JAOZPM010000156.1:3446-6013 GCA_029932765.1 Bacteroidales bacterium
GCTGCAAATACTAATATAGAAAATAATGGAGCACCATGGCAATTCCCTGCTGATGATCGTGGCAATTGGGCTATGGAAGTAGAATCGAAAGGCAAAAAAATTGAAGTACCTATGTATGGCGATTTATTTGCTCAGGGCAAAAAACCAGAATATCTTTTCTGGGTAGGCTCAGCAGGAAGTTTCGACCGAAGAGCTAAAAATATAAGTATTGAATTTACTAAAATTCTTAATCATTTAGGAATTGATTACGCAATACTAGGTGCTGAAGAAAGTGATACTGGAGATATAGCAAAGCGTTCGGGTAATGAATTTACATATCAGATGCAGGCAATGATGAATATAGAGGTTATGAATGCCTATGAGGTGAAGAAGATTATTACTTGTGACCCCCATGATTTTAATATTATAAAGAATGAATATCCTGAACTTGGTGGAAATTACGAAATAGAACATCACTCACAATTCCTTGCACGTATGCTGAAGGATGGTAAACTTTCATTAGGAAATAAGCTTGCAGGAAAATCTATCACATACCACGACCCTTGCTACCTTGGTAGAGGAAATGGAGAATATGATGCTCCTCGTGAATTGTTATCAAAAATGGGTGCAAAAATTATAGAGATGCCTCGCAATAAAGATAATGCACTATGCTGTGGAGCTGGTGGTGGACAAATGTTTAAAGAAGCCGAAAAAGGTGATAAAGAAATATTTGTTGAACGCGCAGATGAAGCTATGGATACAAAAGCTGATATTATTTGTACAGCCTGCCCATTCTGCATGACTATGCTTACAGATGGTGTTAAGTATAAAAATAAAGAAGAAGATTTTCAGAACCTAGATTTGGCAGAGATTATTTCTTTGGATTTGGGACTTTAAATTATTAAATGTTAAATGTTAAAGTGTGAAATGTTAAAGTGCTAAATTATAATTCATAAAAGTATAAATTCTAATTGGGTCTCTGTATCTCGGGAATCTTGCCCGAAGATGAATATATTAAACTACGGGCAAGATGCCCGTGTTACATACAAAGTCACATATTATATGAGTACTACTATGCAATTTCATATGAATAATGTGTAATCCCTCACACTTTTCATATGAATAATGTGGGATTTCTCACACTTTTCATATGTATTATGTGATTTTTTATTATCTTTGTGGTGAATTTAAACTAATTGCCATGAATATAGAAAGGGATTTATATAAAGAATTAGCACAATGGAAATCTAAGAAAAACAGAAAACCTCTTTTATTACAGGGAGCTAGGCAGGTTGGCAAAACGTGGCTAATTAAGAACTTTGGAGAAAAAGAATATAAGCATGTCGCTTATTTCAACTTTGAAGAACAAATAGAATTAAAACAATTTTTTGAATTAACAAAACAAGCTAACAGAATTATTGATAATCTATCAATAGTATATGGTAGAACTATAAATCCAAAAGATACATTAATAATTTTTGATGAAATTCAAGAATGTAATGAGGCTATTAATTCACTTAAATATTTTAATGAAAATGCTCCTGAATATTCAATAATTAGTTCTGGCTCACTTTTGGGAGTCAGTTTATCAAGTGGTAAATCTTTTCCGGTAGGTCAAGTTGATTTTCTTACACTCTACCCTGTTTCCTTCAAAGAGTTTCTTGCTAATGCAGACCAAAATTTATATAAATATGTTAGCAGTATTAAAGAAGTGGGGCCAATCCCTGATATTTTCTTTAATCAACTTATAGAGAAACTCCGCATATATTTCATTACTGGAGGAATGCCAGAAGCTATAAAAACAATTTTAGAAGATAATGACTTTAATATATTACAGCAAGTGCAAGCAAATATAATTAAAGCTTATAAGTTAGATTTTTCAAAACATATTCGAAGTTCTGATATACCACGATTAGATTATATATGGTCATCTATACCTTCACAACTTGCAAAAGAAAATAAAAAATTCTTATATAGAACCATAAAAAGTGGTGCCAGAGCAAGAGAATACGAGAACGCTCTATTATGGCTAAAGCATGCTGGATTGATACATATCGTAAATAAAATCAATAAGCCAGGGCTTCCTTTATCGGCATATACCGACCTATCATCATTTAAAGTTTATTTATTAGATGTAGGTATTCTTCGTCAGATGTCCAATCTTTATCCTGATATCATTAAAACAGGAAATAATCTTTTTAGCGAATTTAAAGGGGCTTTTACTGAGAATTTTATTCTTCAATCATTAGTAAACCAGTTTGGTACTGAACAATATTATTGGACATCAGGTAATGTAGCAGAGATAGATTTCGTACTACAGTATAAGAATTCAATAATTCCTATTGAAGTAAAAGCTGAAACGAATATTAAATCCAAAAGTCTTATTTCGTATTCGAATAGGTATAGCCCTGATATTAAGATACGATATTCTTTAAAAAACCTTAGTTTTGATGGGGATTTACTGAATATCCCATTATTTATGGTTGATTTTACAGAAGGTTTACTGTCTAGAATTCAATAAATTGATTTTGTATCTCGGGCATCTTGCCCGATGATGATACATGAATAATAAACAACGGGCAAGATGC
>JAOZPM010000157.1:0-6004 GCA_029932765.1 Bacteroidales bacterium
ACCATTAAATAAATGAACCATTATACTATTAAACCATTACACCATTATATCATTACACCATTACACCATTACACCATTACACCATTATACTATTAAACCATTACACCATTACACCATTACACCATTATATCATTATACCATTATACCATTATACCATTATACCATTAAACCATTACACCATTACACCATTATACCATTAAACCATTAAACCATTACACCATTGAACTATTACACCATTAAATAATTATATCATTGAAACATTAAAAGATACATCTAGAATCAACGATTATTTATGCTATTTTTGACATTACAAAATCATATTATTATGGCTAAGCAACAGAAACCGTATATAAAGATGGAACAATCAGCACAATTATTACCACAAGAAGAATTATTAATGATAAAAGAGAGCTCTAAGAATTTCACAATAGGAGTTCCAAAAGAGATAGTGCTACAAGAGAAGCGTGTTGCCATAGTGCCATCAGCAGTATCAATGCTTGTGGAGAACGACATTGAAGTATACATTGAGAAGAATGCTGGAAAGAATGCAAGTTTTAGCAACGAACAATATGCTGATGCAGGTGCGATAATAGTAGAAACTTCGCAAGAAATATATCAATGTGATATTATTAGTAAAGTTGCTCCAGCCACAGTTGAGGAGATTGCCTTAATGAAGAAGAAGATTATACTAATCTCGGCACTTAATGAGCGTATTCAAACAAAAGCTTACTGCAAAGCACTTATGAATAAAGGAATAACGGCTTTATCTTATGAGCATATTAGAAATAATACTAACGAACATCCAATACTACACTCAATTTCCGAAATTGTAGGTTCCACATCCATACTAATAGCTTCGAGTTATTTATCTGATTCGCAATGGGGAAGGGGCAAAATGCTTGGTGGTTTTATTGGAATAAATCCATCAGAAGTTGTAATACTAGGAGCAGGTACTGTTGCCGAATCTGCTGCCAAAACAGCAATTGGCTTGGGGGCTTTTATTAAAGTTTTTGATAATTCAATTTCCAGCATTCGCCGTTTGCAATCTAATATCGGAATATCAATTTATTCGTCAATAATACTGCCTGATGTATTGTCTAATGCATTGAAAAGTGCTGATGTTGTAATAGGTGCTTTAGATACTAATGACTTTGAGAATAATGCTATTGTTACCGAAGATATGGTGAAGAATATGAAACAAGGTTCTGTAATAGTAGATGTTAGTGTTGATAAAGGTAGTTGTTTTGAAACTTCAAAAATTACCAATCATAATAATCCTGTTTTTCAAAAACATGGTGTTACTCATTATTGCGTTCCTAATATATCGTCACGAACTCCTCATACTTCTTCTTATGCTTTAAGTAATTATTTTGCACCACTAATTTTAAGAATGCATAATGAAGGTGGATTGAATCAACTTATTGTAAACGATTCGGGGATAAGAAATGGAACATACCTTTATAATGGTAAAATAACTTTCGAAAGGCTTGCAAAAAAATATGGAATGCGCTACCAGGATTTATCCTTGCTATTGGCTGCTTTTAGATAATAAATACTAGTATTCTACATTAAATTTTGAATTCTCCCAGTCAATAAAAGGTTGTTTCTTGTTTTTAAGAGCAATTATTTCTGTAATGATTTTTCTATTGCTATAATCTAGTTTTATTTCATCGTAAATAAATGAATCGTCGAATCCAGCATCAGCAGCATCATGCTTATCGGCAGCAAAGTATAAAGCCTTTGGTCGTGCCCAATATATTGCTCCTAAGCACATAGGGCATGGCTCACAACTAGAGTATATTTCGCAGCCTTCTAATTGAAATGTATTTAGCTCTTTACAAGCATTACGAATAGCTGTTACTTCGGCATGTGCTGTAGGGTCGTTATTTGTTGTTACATTATTTACCCCAGTAGCTATTATCTTTCCATCCTTAACTACCACAGCGCCAAAAGGTCCACCATTACCACTTTTTACATTCTCACTAGCAAGTTCTATTGCTTTATTAAGAAATTTCTCTTTATTATTCATTATCTATTTTTAAAAATTATGGAGCACAAAAAAGCCCAAAATATATAAGTTTATATATATTTTGGGCAAAAGTAATTCTTTATTTCTTAATAAATTTCATATTTGTATTTGTAGTTTCAGATTTAAGTTTTACTAAATACATTCCTGAACTATAGTTGCTCATATTTATTTCAATAATGGATTCATTTATAGAAATAGATGCTCTATAAATTAAAAGGCCTATTGAATTATATATTTCAAGCTCCTTATAATTATTCTCAGTATTTAATTCAATACTGAAGTTTCCATTATTAGGGTTAGGATATAGCTTACTTATTTTATCAGCATTTATATCCTCAATACTTGTAGCCTGACCAATTGTAACTGTTTTTGTTGTTGATGCAGTACCACAACCATTATCTACCGTTAGCTCTACTGTATAAGTTCCATTTGTAGAGTATAGGTGAGTAGGGTCTTGAGTATTGCTAGTAGCTTGATCTCCATAATTCCAATGAGCAATACCATTATTTTGAGTACCATTATTAAAACTAATATAAGGGTCGTTATTTGTAATTGCAAAATCTACAATCGGAAGTGCTGAGTTTATAAATGCAGTAACTTCTATTCTGTTAGTTGTACATGATTGCTCTTGCACCTGCCAATTATAAAAATAGTAGTAATAATTTGTTGGGTTTGTACTTGCACTACTTTTATTTATTGATAAAATATCAGAAATAGCATAAGGATAAGATACATTAGAATTATGACGCCACATATTTACTCCTGATAAACTTAAGTCATTAGCAATAGGTAAATCGAAATTCAATTCAACGGTGTTCCAACCAGAATTTACTGTTACAGTTTTGCTAGCTAAAGTAGCACCACTGGAGTTAAATAGTTTTATGGTTCTACTACCATTAGAGGTTACGTATACATCAACACTAATAAGCTTTGCTGCTTTATACACATCAAATATTAGAGACTGATCATAAGCCAAAATACCACCATTATTAGCAGTTGCAGCCATGCCACCAGTTTGTAATGATTTATCAATAGAGCTCTCTACCCAATATGAAGTAGTTTGAGTTAAATTAGGTGTTGTAAAAATGCTTCCAGTATCAATAACAGTATTTGAAACTTCACTATCATACCATTTTATTAGTCCATTATTTGATATTGCAGTAAGTTGCACTGTTCCTGTCGAACATTTTGCTACTGAATTAGCAATAGGGGTACTAGGTTTATTTATGGTTATATAATTATTTTTAACCAATAAATTGTTTCCATAGGAGTTAGTTGTGTTTAGGCTCACAGAATATGTTCCGTTCTGAGCATAAGTATGTGTTGGACTTTGCATATTTGATGTGTTACCATCACCAAAGTCCCAAAGAAAACTCGTTGGTCCGTTTTGACTCATATTTGTAAAACTAACAAAGCCACTACAATTCATAGTATCATTTGCCACAAAATCACTTATTGGAGGCACTGCAGAATATGTACATTGCCAGTTAGCAACAAAACCATCTTCAGTAATCATTACATCTGTAGATTGAACAATAGTAATGCTACCTCCAGTTGAAGTTACTATACCGCCATTTGGCAGGTTATTTCCGTCATAAGAGCCAATTAATGTTGATGAATTATTTGGTCCATCATATATTTTTAGATAATCGTAACCTGGTTCAAAATTAAATTGAGTAAATGTTAGCACTACAGTATTTGCACCTAGTGGCGAAATTGTAGTCGTAACATTCATATCATTGGAATAGTCGGAAGTGCCACCGTCATCATATAATACACCAGTACAAGAAGTTAATACTTGGCTACCAGCATTAGGCATATACGAAATACATGGGTTTGCAGTATCCACTGATATAAAGTTGTCTTTTACTATAGAATCCATACCACAGCTTCCACCGTCAGTAACAAGAGTAACTGCGTAATTACCAAAAGCTGTATAATTATGTGTAGGATTAAAATCGGTACTAGTACTACCATCACCAAAATACCATGTAAAATTAATTCCATTATTACTTTGGTTGGTGAACTGTACATTTGCTGTAGGCTGACAATAATCTTTAACTATTGCATCAAAATCGGCAGCAACACCTGCTTGGTATTGTGCGCCTATTCCTGCTGCATAAAATGCATTTGTTGTAGTTTCAACAGGAGAGGAGCAAGGACCGTAAAGATCAATAGCAGATTTTATAAAATAATATCTAGCATCGGCATATTGTGAAGTGTTTGTTAAATATACTGTTAATGCTCTAAATGCAATAGTTCCTGCTGTATCAACGCCATTTCCAATTACATTATAAACATCATTATTGTCGTTGGTGCCATTGTCACCATCGCTCATCATAAAGAAAATATAATTAAGAACTCCACTATTTGTATGTACACCACCATTATCTCCTGTGCCAGTATAATAGTTTACACCCATATATGTATCTGGATCTCCTTTAGAGTTTGGATCAGACATTGAGCGCATAGCAAATCCAATATCTTCACCTATTAGCCAGTTTGCAGTAGCTGGTTTGGCATAAAATTCGATAGCGGTTCCAAAAATATCGCTAAAAGCTTCATTCATAGCACCTGATTCATCTTGGTAATCAAGATTTGCAGTATATGATGTAAGACCGTGAGATATTTCATGACCTACTATATCTAATGCTACTAATGGACCCATGCTTGAGTTTCCATCACCAAAAGTCATGAAATTGCCATTCCAAAATGCATTTGCATAGTTGTAGTCGTAATGAACATAGGAGATTAATTTCTTTCCATTTCCATCAATGCTATTACGATTATATTTAGTCATATAGTAATCATAAGTCATTTCCATTCCCCAATGAGCATCAGTTGCAATTTCATCTTGCTGTGCATTTATATTATTCCATACATTATTGGTATCGTAAAAATCAACAGCTCCACTGTAGGATGTAGCATTGTTTAAGTCATAAGTTTCAATACCTAAGCCTCTACCACTTTCTCTTAGTCGATATATACTATTATAAGAATCTGTAGTTATGTCTTTTACACTACTATACTTAGTATGAGCACTTCCAACCACATCTGCATTATGTATCGTTTTATTAATAAATAAGATATCTCCATTTTGAGCATCAACGTATACATCTTGTCTGCTCATTGGATTCTGTGCATAAATATCAAATATATAAGCTAATCTATATTCGTTTGATTCACTATTTCTTATAATAGTATAGTCAGCAGTTGGGTAATAGCTTTCTTGTTCGCCATTAGTGAAATTATTTATAAAATTGTTTTCTGCTTCAATTTCCCACTTATAAGTATCAGCATTAATTTTGTTTATAGCTTTTTGTAAAGCTATTTCTTCAGAAATACTAGGAGAATAACTTCCGCTTGCAGCTTGCTGTATAATTCCATTTATAGCAAATACCTTATTGTTTTCTATATGAGCAACTATCATGGCATCATGTACCATATAATTATCAATACTAAGTTTATACCTTATATGCGTTTGTTTTAGATTGTCTGTAGTTCTGCTTACTTCAGTTAACGACATATTATCACCAATATTAAACTGACGATTTACCCAATCAGGTAAATTTTCTATAGATATTGTGTTGTTATTATCAAACAGTATATAGTCTATTTGATCAGTTTTAATGTTTTTATGAATCTCTTTAGCGCCAGAGATTATTTCTTTTGCTTCCATACCCATATAGGTTTGGGCAGTCAAATTTCCCCATAGCAATGAGGTAAATAATAGTAATAGTAATTTATTCGTCATAGGTGTGTTGTTTATTATATGTGTAATAAGCAAAAATATAAAAATATAGCTTGCTTTTGTTTTTTATTTAATAGTAGGTGTTATATGTTTTTTTTTGTAACAATTGCTGCTTCTATTGGAATTCTAGGATTATTTTGAATTGTAATTAATTCTTATTAGTTTTATTGGCACTACAGGAATTAGAGTGGGATCTTTAATTTATAAACACATAACTCTAAAAT
>JAOZPM010000047.1:0-20462 GCA_029932765.1 Bacteroidales bacterium
AAAAGAGCTTTATAATTCTTTAATTGATTTCTCAAGTTTAGAGATTCTTTCTGCTAATTTTGGCAGCTTTCGGAAATAAACATAAGACTGAAGGAATGATTGATGATTGAACGAAGGTGTGCCCATTTCTACAGCATTAGGAGTTTTTATACTAGAAGCAACTCCAGAAGTTGCAGCTAATTTTACGCCATCAGCAATTTCTAAATGACCAGCAATACCAACCTGACCACCAAACATGCAGTTTTTACCAATTTTAGTAGATCCAGAAACACCACCCTGTGCAGCCATCACAGTATTTTCTCCAATCTCAACATTATGTGCTATCTGAATTAAGTTGTCAAGTTTCACGCCTTTACGAATAATAGTAGACCCCATTGTCGCTCTATCAATTACCGTATTTGCACCAATATCTACTCTGTTCTCAAGAATTACATTACCTATTTGAGGAATTTTTTTGAAATCATCATCAACTTGTGGTGCAAAACCAAAACCATCAGAGCCAATAATTACACCTTCGTGCAGAGTACACTCATCACCAATTATACATTCGTGAAGCACCTTTACTCCTGGTAATAGAATTGTTTTTTTACCAATTTTTGCACTATCACCAACATACGATTGTGGATATAAGCGAGCGCCATCTCCAATAACTACATCCGTTCCAACAAATACAAATTCACCAATATATACATCTTTACCAATGGTGGCCGACTCACTAATATGAGCAGCAGGAGAAATGCCTTGCTTTAAACTCTTGCGAGCCTCATCATATTTAGTAAGAATCATTGCAAATGAGTTATAAGCATCTTCAACCTTTATCATCGTTGTTTTAACCTCTTTCTCAGGGACAAAAGATTTGTTTACTATAACAACAGAGGCTTCAGTGTTGTATATATAATGATTATATGCTGGATTAGAAAGAAATGACAGACTGCCCTCTTCTCCTTCTTCAATTTTACTTAAAGTATTAACAATGGCATTAGGGTTTCCTATTAATTCGCCATCAAGCCACATTGAAATTTGCTCTGCTGTAAAGTCCATAAATTATCGTTAATTTTATTATTGAGGGTAAAAGTAGTAATATTTACTGCTAACCCTTAGTGTTTATTTCATAAAAAATAGTAAAAGCTTTTTATATTAGCAGGCCTATTTCTAATAGAGTCCTTTGTCAAATTTAATTTTAATATGCTTAAGCATGTCTTCAACCATATTATCAAGGTCAAACTCATGTTTCCATCCCCATTCTTCGCGCGCTGCACTATCATCAATAGTCTTTGGCCAAGTATCAGCAATATCTTGTCTATAATCAGGTTTATAATCTATTTCAAATTCTGGAATATGCTTCTTAATTGCATCAGCAAGCTCCTCTACCGTAAAACTAATGGCAGCAAGGTTAAAATCTGAATGATGCTTTAATGTTTTTATATCTGCTTGAAAAAGCTGAATTGTGGCATTCAGACAATCAGGCATATACATCATTGGAAGCATAGTATCTGCCTTAACAAAGCTAGTATACTTTCCGTATTTTATTGCATCATAAAATATTGCAACAGCATAATCAGTAGTGCCTCCACCAGGAAGTGCTTCATGCGAAATTATTCCAGGATAGCGCAAACCTCTTACATCCATATTGTATTTTTGTACATAGTAATCGCCCAATAATTCACCAGCAACTTTTGTAATCCCATACATTGTTTTTGGTTTTAGAATTGTCTCTTGCGGAGTATTATACGCAGGAGTCTCTGGGCCAAAAGCAGCAATTGAACTTGGTGTCAAAACAGTTTCAATATTCTCTTGACGTGCAACCTCAAGAACATTTATTAATCCGTTCATATTTACATTCCAAGCCAACATAGGGTGCTCTTCGCCCACTGCCGAAAGAATAGCCGCTAAGTTGACTATGCCATCAATATTATATTTTTTTACTAAAGACAGCATCTTCTCACGGTCCAATATATCTAATGTTTCAAAAGGGCCATTGTCTGTAATAACAGAAGGGGCTTCTTTTAAATCCGTGGCAACAACATTATTATTACCATATATTTTTCTTAACTCTAGGGTAAGTTCAGTTCCTATTTGACCCGCACATCCTATTACTAATATATTTTTCATTTATATAATTTTTTCATGAAATATTAAGTACAAATTTAGTTGTTTTAAAACAAAGAATAAAACTTATTGTATGTAATTTATCGTGTTTTGGGGATAAAAAAACCGCGTTTATACAATAAAAATTGAATCACATTACCCTATGGATAAACAGCTGAATGTCAAGTGATATAGTAATAGGTAGCTCTGCGAAGTTCTAAGATATTTGAAAGTTTTCTTGTTTTTATGAACATTTTTTATATCTTTGCCAACGGAATTATAGTTAAAAAACTATAAATACCCATCTTTTTAAAGCAATTATTAACCAAAATAACGGAAGACCAATATAGACTAAACTTTACCATTTTTTTACTTAAAACATATCAAATGGATCTAAAAAAGTTTAGTGATCAAGAGTTAATTAATGCTTTTATCTCCGGCAATAATAAATGTATCAATGTAATAATTACCCGACACCAATCGCGTGTGCTTGGTTATATTATTGTGTCAGTTAAAGATCGTGATATTGCAAATGATATCTTTCAAGACACTTTTATAAAAGTTGTGAATAAACTTAAAGTTGGTGCTTATAATGAGCAAGGCAAATTTATCCCTTGGGTATTGCGCATAGCACATAATTTAATAATCGACCATTATAGGAAAACTAGCAGAGTTAAAATTGTTAGAAGTACTGACGAATATGATATTTTTAATCAGCTTCCTGTATATGATAATAATATTGAGGAAGAAATAATGACTAAGCAAACTCACGATAAAATTAGGGATTTAGTAGAACTTCTTCCTAAAAATCAGCGCGAGGTTTTAAAAATGCGTCATTATCAGGAGATGAATTTTAAAGATATTGCAGACTCTACGAATGTTAGTATTAATACTGCACTAGGTAGAATGAGATATGCTATTATCAACCTTCGTAAAATGGTTGATCAGCATGGTATTAGTTTGAGTATATAGGTTTATACGTTTGCGATTTCTTTTGTTTATTATGTAAACAATAATAATTGATACTTTGCGTTATTGCTCTATAAAATAACTAAAAAGAGCCTATGCAAAAACATTACACTATCGATTATTCTATTCAATATAATTTTGACCCTAATGCTTCTGACGAAGAGATAATGCAAATTGCTAATCTCGCTTCAAAAAAGTGTTATAGGGTAAATAATCACCTAATTAGTGATATTTACAAACATGCTTCTTCTTTCGATATGCTAGAAACTAGCATGCAGGTTTCAAAATTTTATATGAATTAGTAGGAATATAATTGTATTTCTATAAGCTAAGTATTAAGCTTTTAACAAAAAATAAAAAGCCAAGAAATCCATTTTAAGGATATCTTGGCTTTTTTTATGTTATATTAAATTGCTCTTATTATGCTTCTTGTCTACCGTGGCATTTTTTGTATTTTTTGCCACTACCACAAGGACAAGGGTCATTTCTACCAACTTTCTTTTCTCTAATAATTGGCTGAGTAACTTCTTTTTTCTGAGTGTTATGACCAAATTTATTTGCATCATGCCCACCTGCACCTCCACCAACTTCAGTACGTCCAGTTTTAAGCTTTGAACTATCAAAACTTGCTGGCTTAAAATTAGATTCTACTGTAACTTCTTTGTTGGCAGGAAGGTCGCATTTTATTAGGAATGAGGTAATCTCTCTATTAATTCTACCAAGCATCTGCTTAAATAGTTCAAAGGACTCAAACTTATAAATCAATAATGGGTCTTTTTGCTCATATGAAGCATTTTGTACCGATTGCTTAAGATCATCCATCTCGCGAAGGTGTTCTTTCCATGCGTTATCAATAACTTTAAGACTAACAGTTTTTTCTATTGATTGTACTACCTCTCTACCTTCTGTTTCAACAGAGCGCGCAAGGTTAGCTATAATATCCATTTGCTTAACGCCATCAGTCATAGGTATTGCAATATTATTATACTGATTTTCATTTTTATATACATCAGTGATAATAGGAAGTGTTTGTTTTGCAATTCTATCTGATTTTATGCGATAATTTTTATATGCAGTGTCAAATACTTCCTCAATCATATTATCAATATTCCCATTAAGGAATTCTTGCTCTTCGTATGGAGATTCAATTCCAAGGTTTACAATAATATCCATTTTGAAATTTTCAAAATCATGATTGTCATGATTATTAGCAACAATATGTTCGCTTAAATCATAAATCATATTGGATATATCAAGAGCCAAACGTTCTCCATTAAGAGCGTGGTGACGCTTTTTATAGATTACTTCACGCTGAGCATTCATCACATCATCATACTCAAGTAAACGCTTACGAATACCGAAGTTATTTTCTTCAACTTTCTTTTGAGCTCTTTCTATGGATTTAGAAATCATAGAGTGCTGAATAACTTCACCATCCTCTAATCCTAATTTATCCATTACTGATGCTATACGCTCCGAACCGAATAATCGCATTAAATTATCTTCCAAAGAAACGAAAAATTGTGATGATCCTGGATCTCCCTGACGACCTGCACGACCACGCAACTGGCGATCTACACGACGAGACTCATGTCGCTCAGTACCAATAATGGCAAGACCACCAGCTTCAATAACTCCTTCGCCAAGCTTAATATCTGTACCACGACCGGCCATATTTGTTGCAATTGTTACATTGCCAGCATATCCAGCTTCAGCAACAATGTCAGCTTCTTTCTGATGAAGCTTTGCATTAAGTACATTATGCTTTACTCCTTGCATCTTAAGCATTCGGCTTAGTAATTCCGAAATTTCTACAGAAGTAGTTCCAATCAATACAGGGCGTTTAGCTTCTACTAATTCAGCAGTCTTTATAATCACCGCTTGATATTTTTCTCTTACTGTTTTATAAACCAAATCCTCTTCGTCATTTCGCTGAATATGACGATTTGTTGGAATCACCGTTACATCAAGTTTGTAAATATCCCATAATTCACCAGCTTCTGTCTCAGCAGTACCCGTCATACCGGCAAGCTTATTATACATTCGGAAATAGTTCTGAAGTGTAACAGTTGCATAAGTTTGTGTAGCAGCTTCAATGGTTACATCTTCTTTTGCCTCAATAGCTTGGTGTAGTCCGTCAGAATATCTTCGACCCTCCATAATACGACCCGTTTGCTCATCAACAATTTTTACCTTGTTTTCTACAATTACGTATTCTGTATTCAATTCAAAAAGAGCATAAGCCTTAAAAAGCTGATTCATTGTATGAACACGCTCAGTTTTTATGCTATAATCTTGAAGAATTATACTCTTTTGTTCAGCTTTTTCTTGTGTGCTTGCATTAGACTTATCAATGGTGTCTAAACTAACAGCAATATCTGGAAGAATATAGAAATTCTCATCTCCGGTCATTTCAGTAACAAGGTCAAGACCCTTATCAGTAAGCTCTATGGAATTGCTCTTTTCTTCAATTACAAAATATAATTCATCATCAACAATATGCATAAGCTTATTCTGCTCTGCCATATAGTAATTTTCTGTTTTTTGCATTCCTGTACGCATGCCAGGTTCAGAAAGAAACTTAATGATAGCTTTACTTTTTGGTAAACCACGATAAGATCTAAATAACTTTGTAAATCCTTCTTTTTGTTGATCCTTATTATCTGAATTAATGAGTCTTTTTGCTTCAGAAAAAATCTTTGTTACTAATTGTTTCTGAACGCTATACAACTTTTGAACAAAAGGCTTAAGATGATCAAACTCTTGGTGGTCGCCACGTGGCGTTGGGCCAGAAATAATTAATGGTGTACGGGCATCATCAATTAATACAGAATCGACCTCATCCACAATTGAATAATTGGGTTTTCGCTGTACAAGCTCACCTATTTCTGTAGCCATATTATCACGTAGGTAATCAAAGCCGAATTCGTTATTTGTACCATAAGTAACGTCTGCAAGGTATGCTTTTCGACGTAGCTCTGTATTTGGCTGATGATTGTCAACACAGTCTACAGTTAATCCATGAAACTCCATTAACATTCCCATCCATTGCGAGTCACGCTTGGCAAGGTAATCGTTTACCGTAACAACATGTACGCCTCTACCCGGTAGAGCATTTAAATATATTGGAAGGGTTGCAACCAATGTTTTACCCTCACCGGTAGCCATCTCTGCAATTCTACCTTTATGAAGCACTGCTCCACCAATTAATTGCACATCATAGTGAATCATATTCCACACTACTTCCACGCCACCTGCTAGCCATGTATTTCCATAAATAGCTTTATCATCTTTTATTTCAATATTGTTGTATTGTGTACTCAGGTCTCTGTCGTGCTGATTTGCAGTAACTTCAATTTGCTTAATTTCAGTAAATCTACGGGCGGTTTCTTTTACAACAGCAAAAGCCTCAGGTAATAATTCTTCAAGGATAATCTCAATTTTGTCAACTATTGTTTCCTCAATTTTATCTACATTTTGCCATAAAGTATCCTTTTCAATAATATCCATTGTAGGATTATCCTTAATACTGGATTTTATAGTCGCAATTTGTTCCTTTTCTTTGGAAATTCTATCGTGGATTATTTGCTTAAACTCACTAGTTTTATTTCGTAATTCATCATTACTTAAACCAATAATATTTTCCTCTGCTTTATGCACAGCATCTACTATTGGCTGTAACTTTTTAACGTCTTTCTCAGATTTAGATCCGAGCATTTTTTTTAAATATTTTAACATCGTAATTGAGTGTATATCGTTGTGTTGTATTCTTCCAAAATTATAACTTGCAAAAATAGGGCAAATGCGGGGATTTAGCATTATAAATTATTATTATTTAGCATTTTTTTTAACACTTGCTTTTATAGCTCTTAAAGCGTCAGTACTAATTATTTATGAGAGAAAGAAAAATAGATGTATATCCTTTTCAATGGATTGTAAATAATTGAAAAAAAGCAAGTATTTTTGCTTTATGCAATTTATAGATACACATACACATATATATTCCGAAGAGTTTGATTCTGATAGAGAGGAAATAGTGAATAAAGCTTTTGATAACAGCGTGTATCGAATGCTACTTCCTAATATTGATGAGGAAAGTATTGAACCTATGCATAATCTTTGCAATGCGTTTCCAAATAGTATATTTCCTATGATGGGGCTGCATCCTACTTCAGTTGGAGAGGATTATCAGGAAGTATTGGCAAGAATAAAACCACTTTTAGATAAAAGAAAATATATTGCCATTGGCGAAATTGGGATTGACTTATACTGGGATAAAACTTTTGCTGATCAACAAAAAGAAGCTTTATTGCAACAATTTCAATGGGCTGTGGATTATAAACTTCCTGTGGTAATTCATTCTAGAGATTCTTTAAAAGAGATTATTGCCTGTATTGATGAGTTTAATAATTCAAAATTGCATGGTGTTTTTCATTGTTTTACAGGAACAGAAGATGATGCAATGTCTATTATTTCTAGAGGCTTTTTATTGGGATTAGGAGGGGTTCTTACTTTCAAAAACTCAGGTTTGAGGGAGCAAATTAAGAATATTGATATGCAATATTTGATATTGGAAACAGACTCCCCCTACC
The DNA here is from genome assembly GCA_029932765.1 of Bacteroidales bacterium. Taxonomy (GTDB): domain Bacteria; phylum Bacteroidota; class Bacteroidia; order Bacteroidales; family UBA1556; genus UBA6267. The sequence continues at coordinate 7,650 of JAOZPM010000047.1, forward strand.
TTACACCAACACCGCATCGAGGTAAGCGAAACGAAAGCTCATATATAACACTGATAGCACAAGTGCTTGCTCATACTAAAGGGATTAGTATTGAGGAGGTTGCAAATATTACAACGAATAACGCAAATCAACTTTTTAATCTATAAAAAAAATGAAAGACACTTCTATTCTTTTAATTTATACTGGCGGAACAATTGGGATGGTTAAAGATGAGGAAACAGGTTCCTTAAAGCCTTTTAATTTAGATAAAATAATAAATTATATTCCTGAATTATCGCATTTGAATTATAATCTTGAGAAAGTGTCTTTTGATCCCCTAATAGATTCATCGGATATGTCGCCAAAACAATGGATTGAGTTGGCAGAGATTATTGAAAAAAACTATGATGATTATGATGGATTTGTAATACTTCATGGAACCGATACCATGTCGTATACAGCATCAGCACTAAGCTTTATTCTCGAGAATCTTAATAAACCCGTTATTCTTACCGGTTCGCAATTACCTCTTGGTGTTGTACGTACTGATGGTCGCGATAATTTTATTACAGCCTTGGAGATAGCTTCGGCAAAGGAGAATGGTGTTCCAATAGTGCCAGAGGTGTGCTTATATTTTGAGAATAGATTATACCGAGGAAATAGAACCTATAAGTATAATGCAGAAAATTTTAATGCTTTTAGGTCTGTAAATTATCCTCTTTTGGCAGAATCAGGAATTTATATAAGGTATAAAAGAAAAAATATTCATAAACCTGATAGTAAAAAACTAATAGTTCATAAGAAGCTTAGTTCGCAGATTGGAATTATGAAAATATTTCCAGGAATGCAACCTTCTTTTGTGGAGGCAATGCTTAATGCTAAGGGTATAAAAGCTCTTGTATTGGAGACTTTTGGCTCAGGGAATGCTTTTACCAATAAATGGTTTATTGAATTATTGGAGAAAGCTATTAATAATGGCTTGATGATTTTTAATGTTACACAATGTATAGGGGGCTCTGTAGAAATGGGGAAATATGAAACCTCCCGAAAGCTTAAAAAAATTGGCTTGGTTGGTGCTGTTGATATGACAACCTCTGCTGCCGTTACCAAGCTTATGGTAATTATGGGAGAAGAGTCTGATAGTGATACTATTAAGTCTAAATTTACTGAGTCTTGGGCAGGTGAAATTACGGAATAGTTATTGTTATAAACAGGTCCAATAATTGACCAATTCAAAAAGAAGATTATGAAGAATATAATTTTATCATTTATACTTACTATAGCACTATTTAGTTGTACTGATAGTAATAAAAGTAAATCGGCAAGTAGTATAATTTATACTTCTGGTGGGCGAACTTCTGAAGTACTTATTGTAATCAGTAAAGGTTTATGGGATTCTCCCCTTGGAGATAGCATTCGCGAGAGTTTTGAACAAGTGCCAGGGTGGTTGCCTCGAAACGAACCTGAGTATATTGTTACCCGGATTTCTAAGAAAGCTTTTGGGAGTACTTATCAAAAACAACGCAATATTTTTTTAATCAAAAAAGCAGAGGTTAATAAAGCCAAAGTTCAGTTTAGAAAGAATATGTATGCTAAACCTCAGACCGTTGTAACTATAAAGGGTAATAGTGATAAGCAACTTATGCATGCTTTTTTGGCCTATAAGGATAAAATAAGAAAGAGCTTTCATAAAAATGAAGTAACACGAATTGCTAAGGCTTATAGTGGACTAGAAGTAAGAACAATTACTAAACAACTTGATAAGAAGTTTGGATTTCATATGGTTTTCCCTAAAGGCTTCTATGTTGCAAATGATAAGGCTGACTTTATTTGGCTTCGTCGTCCTACAAGGGATGTTGAAGAAGGGGTGTTTATTTACACCCGTCCTTATACCGATACTTCTAGTTTCTCAATGCAGAGCATGATTGCTTATAGAAATGAAATAACTAAGAAATACGTTCCAGGGCCTGTTGATAATTCATATATGAAAGTGTCTGACGTATTTCCTCCAATGAGTCTTATTACCGAATTTAAAGGGGCTTACGCTTCTCAACTTAGAACGTTATGGGACGTGCATGGCTACGCAATGGGTGGCCCTTTTGTTAGTTATACATTTATCGATACTGCTGCAAGCCGTTTGATAACAATAGATGGCTATATTAAAGCTCCTAAAAAAGAAAAGCGTGATTTACTCTTGCATATTGAAGCTATTTTTCATAGCTTTGCATACACAACAGTTACAGATACTATAAATTACAAATAATAGATGGTTTTATTGCGCCTAATAAGGTTTAACAATCTTATTATTATTCTGCTTACAGAAATTATTGCTAAGTACGGTTTAATTGATTATTTTTTGAAAACCAATGATTTAGCATATAGGATGAGTACATCTGTATTTATCTTAATAGTTGCTTCAAGTTTATTAATTGCAGCAGCAGCAAATATTCATAACGATATTCACGATGTAGATATTGATAAGATTAATAAATCAAGAAAACCAATTCCTAATGGTGATATTTCCATTAAATCAGCTCGATATCTATTGTTTGCTTTTAATATTACAGGAGTTGTTCTTACTTTTTTGGCAGCACACCTTATTAATGATCCTTATGTAGCAATTTTTCAACTAACTATTTTGGCTATTCTATTTGCTTATTCAAATTCCTTGAAATGCATGAAAATTGTTGGAAACATCCTTGTTTCTATTTCAATAGCAATGGTTCCTGTTGTAATCTGGGTGTATGTTGTTTATGATAAGGATGCCCACGGATTAATATTTAACGATAATATAAGATGGATGCACTTAAGTGTGTTTTTCTTTTCTTTATTTGCATTTATTAGTACTCTTATTCGCGAAATAGTTAAGGATAGAGAGGATATGAAGGCTGATGTTAGTTGCAATTGTTATACATGGGCAGCAAGTGTTTCTTTAAAAACTTTTAAAATAGCGGTTGTTACTTTAGCTCTTATTATGGTTGTAATAATAGGTATTTATCAAAACTATGTGCCTCTAAGTAGCATTTACCGAACGGCCTTTTTATTCCCGCAATTATTAATTATTTTTGGACTTATTCCTATGTTAATAAAGGCACAAGAAAGGGTGGAATTCAAGAGAGTTAGTAATTTCCTTAAAATTATTATTTTGTCGGGTCTTATTATCCCAATTATATTATTGTTAGAGTAATTAAGTTTGTTTAGTATGCTTATTTGTTAGGATTTTATTATCGTAAAGTAAAGGTTGTGTAAACAAATAAGCACACTAAACTTGCCTAGCCATCCAGTCAGCAATTAAAGATAAATTGCTATCATAAATAAATATTGTCTATTGTCAAATTCCATTAAAGAGATTGTAGAACCCCATATTTTAGCATAATTTGAGTTTATAGATATTTTTATTTGTAAAAAGTTTACTTTTGCATACTAGTAATTATTTTATAGATAGCAATAGTCCCCATGGAAACATTAAAAATAGACATACAACATAGCGATAGTTTTTTTGATAATAACGAATACCAAGCTGTTGCAAGCAGAATGGATTCAATACATCAAAGGGTAAAAAATAAAACAGGAAAGGGTTCTGAATTTCTTGGTTGGCATAATTTACCCTCATCAGTTACTCCTGAAATCATTAATGATATTAAGCAAGTTGCAGCCGATATTCGTAAGAAAGCAAAGTTTTTTGTGGTAATTGGTATTGGAGGTTCATATTTAGGTGCCCGTGCAATTATCGAAGCTTTGCAAAGCCCTTTTGATGCATATCAAACTAGTGAAAACCCAAAGATATTATATGCCGGTCAAAATTTGAGCGAAGACTATCTTCACGATTTGCTTGCATTATTAGATAATGAGGACTATGCACTTACCGTGATTTCTAAGTCAGGGACTACTACAGAACCCGCCATTGCCTTTAGATTAATAGCTAATCATTTGGAAAATAAGTATGGTGCAAAAGAAGCTGCTTCTCGAATTATTGCTATTACTGACGCTGAGAAAGGAGCTTTACGTACACTGGCTACTCAAAAAGGATATAAAACGTTTATAGTGCCTAATGATGTGGGAGGGAGATTTTCGGTACTAACTCCAGTTGGTTTATTGCCCATTGCTATTGCAGGTTACGATATTGAAGCTTTAATTGAGGGAGCCTTGCATATGGAAAAATTAACCGCATCTACTGCAAAAGAAAATATTAATCCTGCAGCTAAATATGCAATTACCCGTAATGTACTATTGAACAAAGGATTTGATATTGAAATTCTAATTAATTTTAGCCCAAGTCTTATGTATTTTACCGAATGGTGGAAACAACTTTTTGGAGAGAGTGAAGGAAAAGAACATAAAGGAATTTTTCCTTCAGGAGCTAATTTCACTACTGATTTACATTCTATGGGTCAGTATATTCAAGACGGAAGGCGCAAAATATTTGAAACATTGATAAGTGTAAATACTGTTGAACATTCAATTACTATTCCCGAAAAAGAACAAGATTTAGATGGTCTGAATTATCTTAAAGGAAAGAATGTTGATTATGTAAATCAAATGGCTCAAAAAGGGACCTTAAAGGCTCATATTGATGGTGGAGTCCCAAATATTATAATTGAAATTAATAAAATTAATGAAGAAAATATTGGGCAAATGATATATTTCTTTGAGCTAGCTTGTGCTTATAGTGGCTATATATTAGATGTAAATCCTTTTGATCAGCCAGGTGTAGAAGCTTATAAATCAAATATGTTTGAGCTTCTGGGAAAGAAATAGATGTAAAAACTTGCAAATAAAAAAAGCTTTGATATTTCTATTAAAGCTTTTTTAAGTTAGTATTAGTATACTCTTCTACCAAAGAGTTATTAACCGTGAATATTGTACAATTTTATGTAGTAAGAACTGTAATAATTATTACACCTACTATTATAAAGCTATATATAGCCATTAAATGAGTTTGCTTTATTTCTTTTGTTTGATTTTGTTTTGACATTTTTTATAATTTTAATTGGTTTATGAATATAAGACGATAATAATTCGATAAGCTTTGGTTAATAAAAAATATTCTAAAAAAATAGCATGTATTTGTTAAAAATTACATGCTTTTGAAGGTCTTTTATTAATGTTTAGCCTAAGTTATTTAGTCAGAAGTGTTAGTATGATAGCTGAAACTATAACTACTCCATATATCATAAATAATGTATTTTGACTTACTTTAGTTGGTTGATTTTTTGCTTTTGACATAAGAATTATTTTTAATTTTACACTATATTTACTTTCTGTAATCTAATTGTTTTAACTATAAGACGATAGTATCATGCAATATCTTTGTTATCATACTCACAATTTATTTTGTGACGGGAAAAATTCGATTGAGGAAATGGTACAATCAGCTATAAATCAAAAGATTAAAGCTATTGGTATATCAAGTCATTCTCCTGTAAATTTTTTTAACAAATGGAGCATAAGTGACGATAAAACTAAAAAATACCGTGAAATCATATCTGTTTTGCAACAAAAGTATGAAGGTCAAATCCATATTTTTGCTTCTTTAGAAGTTGACTATATCCCCAAATTGACCAATACTAATGAGTATTTTTCTAATTTATTAAATCTGGATTATACAATAGGTGCTGTTCACCTTGTTCGGAATCCTAATAGTGGGGAACTTTGGTTTATAGATGGTGATAAAAAACAATCTCAGGATAATATGCTTAAAATATTTGATGGTAATTATAAGTTTGCTATTAAATCATATTTTGATCAAATGAGAGAAATGATAATAACTCAAAAGCCAGATATTATTGCGCATCTTGATAAGGTTGCTATGAATACCATTGGTTTATATTTTGAAGAATCTGAAGATTGGTATCAAAATGAGGTAGATTTAATATTACGGGAGATAAAAAATGCGGGAAGTATTATGGAGATAAACACTAGAGGAATTTATAAAGGGAAATGGCATACAACATTTCCATCTCCTGATATAATTCGCAAGGCGCGTATAATGGGTATTCCAATAATTATTAGCACTGATGCCCACTCAACTTCAGAGCTTTTATCCTATTATAAAGAGGCTACAATTATGGCAATGGAAGCCGGCTATGAAACAATATCTTTTTATAAGAACAATAAATGGGAACAAATTCCATTATTATTATAATATTTTTGGTGTAACAAAAATGTATTTCAATCGTCAAAAGGAAATTATAGATATAATTTGAAATTAAAACATGATTATGAAAATTAGAGAAATATTATTCGCTTTTATAGCATTGGTACTTATAATGTCATCATGCTCAACTGATAAGCCAGAGGATTTAAAACACATCCCTGATGATGCGAGTTTTGTGTTTACAATGAATCCTAGTGAGCTACTTAATAAAAGTGGTACAGAAGAGTTTACAGCAACAGAATTATATAAAAAGATAATCGAAAGAGCGTCATATGATTCAATTGATAGGGACTATGATCGTGTTATGGAATTTGATTATATATTTCAAAACCCCAAAGAAAGCGGTATTGATTTCGAAAAGCAGTTTTTTGTTTATGGTGTCTCTAATAGGAATGGGTGGTATAGAGCCCTAGCAATAAATTTTGGCATATCAGATTCTAAGAAATTTGTAGCAATGTTGAAGAAAGCAACAGAAGAAAATATGGACTCTTTAGAATTTGTTGAAGCCGAAGGTTATAATTACCTGATTTCTAATAAAATGGATAACAGAAAAATAATTGCATGGAATAATTCTACTGCAATTATTTATTCAATAACCAAAGGCTATAGAGGAAAAGATTTATTGATAGAGCGAGCTGAGGATCTTATAAATCTTAAGCTGAATAAATCCATTGCTACTAACAAATCTTTTGTAGAATTTTATGAGAATAGGAAGGATATTAACATTTGGTTTAATAGTGATTTTGTACTTAACAGTATTCCTAATCAATTTAAAACCGTGGTAGCAACGCAGTTGCCAATTAATCCTAAAGGGATAGAATACTATTATTATGTTAGTTTTGATAAAGGACGAGTTATTGCGGAATCGCAACTTATACTTCCTGAAGAGCTAAAAGATTTAATAGAGGAGTATAAAATAATAAAGGATGATTTTGATAATGATATATTAAAATATATTCCAAATGAGAGCTTTGCAAATTTTTCAGTTGCAGTGAATGCTCACGAGTTATATCGTATGATTAAAGATTTATACAAAGAGCGACAAGTGAATATTGATGGAGTAGAGAGCATGGCAGAGGTCTCAATGGATATTGATATAGAAAGAATTTTTTCTGCAATTAATGGTGAAGTTGTATTTAATATTCATCATATAGAAGTAAAAAAAGACAGCGCTGGCTGTGGTAGCCCTGTTGATGTAAAAGCGTCATTACTTCTTAAATTGGATAATGATGAGCTTTATAAAGGCTTCTTAAAGATATTTGAAGACAACGAAAAAGAAATGATAGATGGTTATTATTCAATATTGGATGATAGCAGCAGATTATATGCTTCTATGGTTAATAATATTATGCTAATAACAAATGATAAAGAAGTTATTATAAACTTTGTGGCAGAAAAGGCATTGTCCAAATCGCTTAAAGATTCTGATATTGCAAAATATCTGGAAAACTATGCTTTATTTGCTCAACTTAATTTGGATTATTCGGAATATGATAGCCAAATTCAAGAGTATTATAATGAGCGGTATTTCAGTTATGATAAAGCTGGAATGAAAAATAAATTAAAAGAAATACGTATAGAACCTACTGATTCTTATCATTCTAGAATAATTATTGAGTTTAAGGATAAAGAGAGAAATAGCCTTGAAGTAATGCTAAATTAAAGAGATACTATTCCCATAATATAATAGACGAGCAATTGATTTTATTATCAGTTGCTCGTTTTAGTTCATGATAATACTTTTTGTTTTCAATAATATTGGTATGTAGATGTAATTTATCATTGAACTGAGCTTCTGTTTTAAAATTTATATCTATTGTTTTAAGCCTGTTAGTTTTATGGAATTCGGGGCTATATGAGTTTAATAATAGTTGAATATATTTTGTATTATTCATATGACCAACCATATCTAAATCAGAATACTGAACAGTATAATCCACTATAGATCCCTCGATAATTTTATTTCTAATATTTGCAACTTCGTTTGTTGCCTTTTTATCGGGGTGCATTTCTACAGTAATTCCCATTCTATCAACTATCTGCGGGCGTCGTATATTAGTATCAAAAAGTATCCACTTTGTGCTTGCGCTTAATAGTGTGTTACCATCTTTATCGTACCAGCTAAAATCTCGTCTTGATATAAATTTATCATTTTCAACAACCCACGACTTAATTAATACTTCTTCTTCCCATTTTGGTAATCTCTCAATTTCTATTCTAATACCAGAAAGAATCCACGCCATATTTTTAAGAACAAACTGGCGATAACCAAAGCCCATATTATTGGAATGATCACCTGCTACTTCCTGTAGGTATTCGCTAATGCTAGTTGTGGTAATGAAGTTATTTTGATCTACATCAAAAGAACGAACTTTGAATTTATATTCCCAAATACCGTTATTTTCCATTATATTACTGTTAAGAAAGACATTTCAATTTTTTTCTATAAAAAAACACCTGAAATATATATTTCAGGTGTTTTTTAATGTTTTATTTAGAACGGAAGATCATCTTCGGGTTCATTAGTATTTGTTACAGGAGGTGTTGCTGCCTGTTTAGTGTCGTCTTGAGCTTGATTTGCTTGAGCTTGTGGCTGAGCTGGAGCATCAGATGCGCTTGGGCTAGGAGGAAAGTTTCCTCCACCTTCACTTTTGTCCAATAATAAAGTTTTATCACCAACAATTTCAGTAGTATATCTAGTAATATTATCCTTATCAGTCCAAGAGCGAGTACGCAAACTGCCCTCAATATATACCTTACTGCCTTTCTTCATTTTTTCAGCTTTTTCAGCCAACCAACGCCATAGTACAACGCGATGCCATTCTGTTTGCTCTTGCCATGCTCCTGCTTTATCCTTATACGATTCAGTAGTTGCAATGCTTAGTGTTGCTACTTTTGTGCCATTTTCTAATGAACGAATTTCTGGGTCAGCCCCAAGATTTCCTAAAACTATTACTTTATTAATTCCTGCCATTTTTATTGTTTTTAAAATTCTAAAATTATTGCTACAAATTTAATGAATCTAATCTTTACTTTAATTATTACTTATTCACAAAATTTGAATTTATCTAAAATGCATGATACTTACTATCAATAGTAGTTTTATATATTTTATGACAACATACCTATATTGAATAAGCAACCTATTTATTATTTTGCCATTCACTAATTCTTTTTAGTTTCTCGAGGCCTCTTTTAACAGATTTTGTTTGTCCAAAGTTTAAAGTTAGTTTTTGCTTATTTTCTTTCATGCTTAATTGTGATGGATTATTCTGAATATAATTCAACAATCTCGAGAAAACTTTTCCAGAGTAATATTCTGATTCCTGTTGATATACTAACCAAGCAATCATCTTGCTGTTTTTAATTACGACTTTCTCTAATCCAAGATCTTTAGCCACCCATCGTAATCTTAAACTATCTATTAATCGTTCAAGTTCGTTTGGAATAGGGCCAAATCTATCAATTATTTCTATGGAAAACTTATCAATATCATCTTCATTTTCGCAGGCTTCAAGTTTCTTATAAAATATTAAGCGCTCGGCTGTTTGTTGAATATAAGTGTCTGGAATAAGGATATGCAAATCAGACTCAAATCGGGTATCTTTAACAAAAACCTTCTTTTTCTTTTTATTCTCTTCCTTAAAAACATCAGCAAATTCATTCTCTTTAAGCTCGGCAATAGTTTCGTCCATTATTTGGTGAAACATCTCAAAACCAATCTCAGAAATAAAGCCACTTTGCTCGCCACCAAGAATATTCCCTGCACCTCTAATATCCAAATCGCGCATTGCAATATTGAATCCTGAACCTAAATCTGAGAATTCTTCAATTGCTTGAAGTCGTTTGCGCGATTCAGGAGTTAGAGAAGATATTGGGGGAGCTAGCATATAGCAGAAGGCCTTTTTATTGGTTCGCCCAACGCGTCCACGTAATTGATGTAAATCGCTAAGTCCATAATTTTGAGCGTCATATATTATCATTGTATTTGCATTGGGAATATCTAAGCCCGATTCTACAATAGTTGTCGCAACAAGCACATCATAATCTCCTGCCACAAAATCCATCATTGTTTTCTCTAGTTTTCGCCCCTCCATTTGTCCATGGCCAACGCATACCCTAGCCGTAGGAACAAGCTTTTCTATTAGCAAAGCAATTTCATGGATATTCTTTATACGATTGTTTATTACATATACTTGCCCTCGTCGCGAAATTTCATATTGTATAGCATCACGAATTACGTCTTCGTTAATTGACTGCAAAACAGTTTGTACAGGATATCTATTGGGAGGAGGTGTATTAATAATACTCATATCTCGTGCCCCCATTAGCGAAAACTGTAATGTTCGTGGTATTGGCGTTGCCGTTAATGTAAGAGTATCAATATTTAATTTTATATTTTTGAGTTTCTCTTTTATGGCTACTCCAAATTTCTGCTCTTCATCAATAATAAGTAAGCCTAAATCTTTAAAATGGATATCTTTGCTAACTATCCTATGGGTACCAATAAGTATATCCACTTTACCGTCTTCTAAATCTTTAAGAGTTTGTTTTTGCTGCTTAGTAGATCTAAACCTGTTTATATAATCAACTCTTACAGGCATCTCTTTAAGCCTATTCCTAAAAGTATGATAATGCTGTAAAGCCAGTACCGTAGTAGGAACAAGTATTGCTACTTGCTTACTATCAGCCACCGCCTTGAACGCTGCTCTAATTGCAATTTCTGTTTTACCAAAACCCACATCACCACAAATAAGCCGATCCATTGGCGAGTCACTTTCCATATCCTGTTTAAAATCTGCAGTAGCCTTTACTTGGTCAGGAGTGTCTTCAAAAAAGAAACTTGCCTCCAACTCTCTTTGTAAGTATGAATCCTCTTCAAAAGCATATCCTTTTACAGCTTTTCGTTTTGCATAAAGGCTTATTAGTTCTTTAGCAATATCCTTAACTCTACTTTTAGTTTTTGCTTTAAGTTTTGCCCATGCGCGTGAGCCTAGTTTACTAAGCCTAGGCTCAATTCCATCTTTACTTACAAATTTAGAAACTCTATGCAAAGCGTGTATGCTTACATATATTAAGTCATTATTCTGAAAATGTAATCGAATAGCCTCCTGCTCCTTGCCGTTATTATTAATCTTTTCGAGCCCTCCAAAGCGTGCAACCCCATGGTCTACATGAGTAACGTAATCACCGGGCTGTAGATTATAGATTTCCTTTAGCGTAATGGCTTCCTTATTGGTAAATCGCTCTTTGAGTTTAAAACGATGATACCTTTCAAAAATCTGATGATCAGTATAACATGCAATTTTAGCGCGCTTATCTATAAAACCATTTTGTAAACTTAATAATATTGGCTGCCATTTTATGGCAATAGGAGTATTTTCATCAGCAGCCATATCTTCAAAAATCTGCTCAATACGCTTAATCTGATTCTCTTGGTCGGCAACAATAAAATTGCTAATACCTTCAGCACTATTTTGTTGTAGATTGTCTATAAGTAAGTCGAACTTTTTATTGAAAGGCGGTTGCGGTGCCATATCAAAACTAAATGTATTAGAATCTTCGTAGCAACAGCTTCTTTCAGCCAATTCAATAGTTAAATGCTTATCAAGGCCTTTCTTAAAAATATGAGAATTAGTGAAAAGTTCTTTAGGCTCTAATTGTGCGACCTCTCCTTCAAGTTCATGGAAAGATTTATCGGCTTTAGAATAAAATTTATCAATTATATCGAAAATATAATTAAAATCTTTTGCCCAAATACGTGTATTTGGAGGTAAAAAGCTTAATATATCACTTCTTCGCTCTATTATACTTCTATCTTGAATGTTTGGAAGAATGCTTATTTTATTATGGTTTTCTATTGATCGCTGATTTGTAGTATCAAAGCTACGTATGCTGTCAATTTCATCACCAAAGAACTCTATTCTAAAAGGAAAATCATTGGAAAAAGAAAAAATATCTATTATACCACCACGAAAAGCAAATTGGCCAGGCTCTATTACAAAATCTACTTGCTCAAATCCATATTCTTGCAATAATTCAATAATAAAATCAAAGCTAAGTTCTTCACCAACACTCATTTTCATAGTGTTTTTACTGACATATGCTTTTGAAATTATATTTTCACTCATCGCCTCAGGAAAGCTCACTATAAAAAGATTCTTTGTACCTCCTCCAATACGTTTTATTACTTCAGTTCGAAAAAGAAGGTTATTATTATCAGTATGCTCTAGATCATAAGCTTTTTTGTATGCTGTAGGAAAGAATAACACCTTCTTCTGTGATAGCTGTTTTCCCGTTTCTCCAATCAGCTGCTCAAGATCATTCATAAAATAGGCTGCCGACTCCTTATCAGGGAGAATAAAAAGTGAAATCCCGGGATTTATAGAATGCAAATTTTTTGCTAAAATGGAAGTTGATGAACCAATCAATCCCTGCAAAAGATTATGAGATTTCTTTTCTACAATGGCATCGAAAAAGCTTTTGCTAACGGCATCTTCAATAAATAATTTTGTAAAATCTGAAGTCTTCATAAATGTGTTGCTATTTTAGGAGCGCAAAGTTAAGAAATTTGTTAATGTAACACGGCATCTATACCGTAGTTTCATGTAACACGGTCATTTTGACCGTAGTTGTATTATTATTAAAGGTTATGTGAGTATATTTTAGTTTAATTG
>JAOZPM010000158.1:0-4270 GCA_029932765.1 Bacteroidales bacterium
CCAAAAATGTACCGAAGGGGGGCGTTTTACCAAAGGTTCTCAGGATATTTCCCCGCTTTTATCAATGCACGAATACTTTCCACAACCACAGGTCTGTCTTCTTGATAAGTAACACCAAACCAAGCAGCATCTGATTCCAATACTTTAGTTTTTCCTTTGCCTTCTATAATTAGTTCGTTTACTACAGTTGGAATAAAGAACTCTGCCTTTAGCTCATTTTTATTTACTTCCACAAATTTTGCAAATCTATGCTCTAGCTCGTCAAAGTATTTTGGAGTAAATCCCCAAAAATTCATTGATACTAAAGTGTTTCCGTCAAGAAGCTCTTCTTTTCCTTCTTCACTTTCGAAATAAATTCCATCAGGTTTTTTCTCAATATGTGTACGTTCTACTACGTCAACAAGATAATTATTATCGTCAGAAGTGCATTGCCCGCGCGATACGTAACCATGGTCCGATAAGGTATTCTTAAGATTATAACCAACCATGCAATTGTCAAGCGAATTATTATCTAATTCCGAAAAATGATTCGCGATAGTGATATATGCATCTCTACCATAAAAATCATCGGCATTAATTACAGCAAAATTCTCATTAATAACGTCAGCAGCAACAAGCACAGCATGACCTGTTCCCAATGGTTTTACTCTTTCAGGATTTAAACTTACTCCTTCAGGTATCTTATCTAATTCCTGAAAAGCATATTCTACCTCAATTTTTCCATCAAGTTTGTTGCCAATAAATTCTATAAAATCTTTCTCAATGCTTTTGCGAATTACAAAAACAACTTTCCCAAATCCCGCTTGTATTGCATCATAAATACTATAATCTATAATTGCTTCTCCATTAGGGCCTACGGTGTCGAGTTGTTTAAGTCCGCCATAACGACTTCCAATGCCTGCTGCTAATATTAATAATGTTGGTTTGCTCATTTTATGTTTGTTTAGTTTTTTTTCTGAAATGCGAATGTAAGTAAAAAGCATACATCCTAAATTGTCTAATATTTTATAAAATTAGAAGATTACATCCTCTAATGTCTGAATTATCGAAGCGCCCTAATATCTCAAATTTGCCATCGGAATATACTTTTCCTAAATCTTGAGTTGCTATAAATGAGCAACTATGAATATTGTATAAGTCAATAATATTTATTCCTCCCGATTTGCCAATTTCTTGAATGCTTAATGGATCGTTTGTGTCTCTAATAATAACCTTCATTTGCGATGGGCATTCAAAAATACCATTGCCATTGGAATATGCTTGCGAAAGTAATTCGGTCATACCATATTCAGAATGAATAACTTTTGTACCAAATGATTTGTTATAGATTGAATGTAATTCGGAACGCAGCAATTCTTTTCTTTTACCTTTCATGCCACCAGTTTCCATAATTATTAGTTCCGGAAAATCAATAGTATATTTCTCTGCAAACTCCAAAAGTGCAAAACTTACTCCCAATAGAATAGTTTTACGATTTAGTGATTTTAGAAAGTCTAATTGTTCGTATAACTCTTGATAATTATATAAATAAAAACCACTTTCGTTATATTTAGATTTCTGAATTAAATCCTCAGTCATCATTATCAAGGATGATCCTTCTCGCTCAAGGTAAGATGGCAGAAGTGCCAAGAAAGTATAATCTTCAATAGCTCCATAGAATTGCTCAAAAGATTTTATATATGCTTTTCGATATAGTTCTATACTCTTTACATAATGCTTTGAAGTATTTGCGCCTGTTGTCCCGCTACTGCTAAACATTATTTCTGCATTTCCTTCAAAGGATTTTATACTGTGAGTTTTGAAAAGAGAAATTGGCAAATAGGGGATATCATTAATGGAGTTAATTCTATTTGGGTTAATTTTTAAAAAGTTAACCCATCTTTTATAAATAGGATTATTAAGATATTGGTAATTAAAAATCTCAATAGCCAGATTGCTAAAATCAGTAGAATTTTTTATTGAATTTATGCTTTCAATAATTTTCTGGCTATTTCTCATAATTAAATTGTACTTGTTTCGTTAAAACTATTAAATTTGCCTCAATATAATATTGGACAAAGATAATATTATCATAAATGCAAAAACAAAGCCTTTTCCGAAAATATATATCCGGAATTATTATAATTAGTTTAATTATAGTAATGGCTAACTCATGCAAAAAACATGAGCAATATCCCATTGAACCTGTAATAGCATTTCAATCCTTAGAGAAAATTCCTAATGTTGGCACTGCTGATGATAAAGCTTTTCTAACAATTACTTTTACTGATGGAGATGGAGATATTGGGCTTCATATGGATGATACCTTACCTCCATACGATCCTAGTAGTGAGTACTATTATAACTATTATATCACATATTTCGAATTGCTAAACGATACTTTTCAAGAAGTAGACCTTCCTTTCACATTTAATACTAGGATTCCATTTATTGAAGAAATATTAGCAGAAAGAGGAGTAAAAGGAGAAATACGTGTTGAGATATTTATTAATAATATCGTTTCACCAGCCGATAGTATTCGCTTCGATTTGCAGATAGTAGATAGAGCACATCATAAGAGCAATATTGTTACTACGCCAGCTTTTTTCGTAAAAAAGAATTAAGGAATTTTTAGAGGATGCTATTTTTTATGGAGCTTCCACCAAACAATAAATCCCGAAATAAGTATAAATAGAATTGCTAGCCCCGAAATAGGCACAACAAAAATATAGAATATTCCCAAAATGAATTGGTAAATTCTTCCTGTATGTACTTCTAAGGCTACATTCCATAACGAAATTTTTGCAGCATTTAATATGTTCTGTGGTGGTAAAGGAAACGGAGCTTCATTATTAGATATATTGATAGCTCCCACATTATAGCAAAAGGCTATTTCGCCATCCTTATAATCTTTAGAATATGCAGTAATTAAATGTTCGCCAATTGGTGCTCCTCTAGTCTCAGGTTTTTTGTAAGGCTCTTTTTTTATATAGTCAAACACCTCATTAGTTTCTGTATTCCATGCGAATAATCCTTCAAAAGATCCAATAAGATAAGTGTTGCGTTCAATTTTGTGAAATACATTTACTCCCATTATAGATAGTGGAGGTTGAATGGAAAATGTGCTAAGTTCACTCTCAAAATTATCATCAGAATAATAAACTCCATCATATGTTGCAATAATGAATCTATCTATTTCTTCATCATATATTATTCTTCGTAGTTTGTCGAACCATGCATTTGGTGTAGCCAGCTCAGTGCCAGGTATTTTACTAACTTTTACGTCAGCAATAGGAATCAAAAGTGGAGGTCTAAGAAAGATACCTGTTAATGTTGTTATTATTAAGAAAAAGGTAGTTATCCAGCCAATCTTATTATGCCATTTAATATTCCAGCTGTTTACGCTCATAATATTAGAAATATTCTTTTTGCTTCGAGCTTTCTTTACTAATCGTTTTTTATTTATAAAAAGAATAACTCCTGTAATAGTAAGGAAAATAAGTACAAAAGCCATAAGGTCTACAAAGAGTTTCCCCATCAGCCCATATATCTCTCCACTATGAATAACCCATAATGTTTTAAATAATCCAATTTTGTTGTCATATTCTACTGGCTGAGGAAGCTCTTTTACCTCCATGCTGCTCAACGAAAGATTACTTATAATAAGATGCGAACGAGTTAAAATTAAGAGTTGATTGTCTTTCTCAATAATATCTACAACCCTTTGTTCGTGAGTTGGGAGTTTTATTTTGGACCACTTGCTACTGTTAGTATCATAGCGGAATAAGCCAAATAAAGTGCCTGTAAATAAATCCCCATTAGAACTTTGAAAAACAGAACATACCTTTCTATTATCAATACCTTTTTTAAGGCCATTATTGAAATCGGTATATGATGCAAAGCTAGAGTCAGTTTTCCATATTCCTATGTTTCCATATATTAAAATACTATTATCGTTTAGTTTTAGAGTAGATTTTACTGCGGCATTATTCCAATTTTCTATTTTATATTCTGATGGCATTATTTTTCTGTCAACAGATACGCTAGAAAACATTTTGCGATGATTTAATATAAATCCTGAAATTGAGAAAAGGATAATAAAAACAGCAAAAATTAAGCTTAACCACTTATGATATTTTTGAAAAAATTCGGTCATTTATATTGATATATTGTATTGTTCGATGCTAAAATAAAATAATACGCAAAAGTAGTATTTAATTTGAATGATATATACCAACATTTAGGGATTTTAGATTTATTAATGATTTATCTGTGTTGTGTGATAAGTGTT
>JAOZPM010000158.1:4370-5894 GCA_029932765.1 Bacteroidales bacterium
CTTTACCACTGCTTTACCATTCCTTACCACTTTACCACCCTTTACCACCTTTTACCCCCCAATAACAACCAACATGATACCGCCAACCGAATAAATAAAAACCCTACCTTTGCAATATTAATAATGACAATAGCGATATTACAATTTGAAAATAGCAGTAAACACTAGGTTATTACTTCAAGCTAAGCTTGAAGGAATTGGGTGGTTTTCGTACGAAAGTCTGAAACGTATGACCATTTCTCATCCTGAGCATGAGTTTATTTTTATTTTTGATAGACCTTATAGCCAAGAGTTTATTTTTGCCGATAATGTTACGCCTGTGGTTATTGGACCTCCTGCTCGTCATCCTTTTTTATATATGCTATGGTTCGAAATTTCGGTAACTAGAGTCTTAAAAAAACATAAAGCAGATATCTTTCTTTCTACTGATGGGTATTTATCATTGAGTACAAAAGTGCCTTCAATAGCAGTGCTCCATGATCTTAATTTTGAGTATTATCCCAAGGATATGCCTAAATTGGATTTGTGGTATTATAAATTTTTCTTTCCCAAATTTGCAAAAAAAGCAAAGCGCATTATTACAGTTTCGGAATATTCTAAAACCGATATTCATAAGCTATATGGTATTGATAATAGTGTTATTGATGTAGCTTATAATGGTGTTAAGGATGCTTATTTTCCTATAAATGCTGAAGACAAAACCGAGATTAAGAAGAAATATACTGATGGTCAAGATTATTTTGTTTTTGTGGGTGCTCTTCATCCTCGAAAAAATCTTGTGGGGCTTTTCAAAGCCTTCGATTATTATAAAAACAATAATAGTACATCGTTTAGCAAATTAGTAATTGTAGGTAGTAAGCAGTGGTGGACAAAATCCATTAGAAATGCTTACGAAAATATGGATAATAAGAAAGATGTTGTTTTTACCGGCCATTTGAGTAGCGAGGATCTTAATATGGTTGTTGCGTCTGCTATTGCTATGACTTATGTGTCATATTTCGAGGGCTTTGGAATTCCAATTATTGAAGCCTTTAAGGCCGAAACAGCAGTTATTACTTCCAATGTAACTTCCATGCCAGAGGTTGCTGGCGATGCAGCACTTATTATTGACCCATTTGATTATAAGGATATTGCTGCTGCAATGACAAAAATAGAATCAGATACTGAATTACGAGCCAGTCTAATAGCAAAAGGCAAAGAACGAGCAAAGCTTTTCACTTGGGAAAATACTGCCAATAAAATTTGGGAGTCTATAGAAAAAGTTTATGAGTAATACCACATTAGAAGTATAATAAAGGAGGTAATATATTATGAATTATCCCAAGTCAAATCCCTAACGGTTCTTATACTGTACCCCATAAAGACCTCCATTTATATAATTTTTCATTATCAAAATTTTCTACTATATAATTCATTACAATTCAGTTAAATATAAAATTGTGGTTTTCCGAGGGCATGGTACCTTATAACGGACCATATTACAATCGAAAAACTCTCACTTTTTAATCAGTACTCAAAGGTAAT
>JAOZPM010000159.1:0-5858 GCA_029932765.1 Bacteroidales bacterium
TATTCTATTCCAACTATCGTATTCCCACTGCATCTTAAAAGTATAAGGTTCGCCACCAGGCACCACAAAGGTATGAATATTTTCGGTAAGTTCACCCATTTTTCCATAAGCAAATTCTTGTACCCCTGAGGCATCTTGCATTTTAGTTAATCGCCCTGTTTGGTTGCCAGTACCTGGGGGGGCATATTCGTAATATACATTATTGCCTATACTAATTGGGTACTCAACCAATGTTAACCTATTGTAGTTGTAATGATAATTTATTTTGGCACCTTGTGCTGCTAAGTTTGCTGTTTGTACAGTTCTGAGGTTTCCTGCATTATCATAAGTGTATGATGTTGTACCCGCATCAGGATGTGTTCTTGACTGTAATTGCCCAATACCATCATAATTGTATGACGTATTATAGCCTTCGGGGTCGGTGCTCTCGAGTAATTCTCCTAAAGGATTGTATGCAAATTTAGTAATAGTGCTCAATGGAGCACTCATAGTTGTTTGCTTACCCATTGCACTAATATAGGTTTTATACTTAGTGCCAATGGCATCGGTAGTAGTTTGTTTAAACTGCTTCACATTGTATGCATCATTTCCAAAACCATAACTCATATAATTATTTGTATTATCAGGCATACGGATATGGGTTTTCCTATCCATTGCATCGTAGGTTATTTTGGTGTTTACAGATGGTAAGTTACTGTTAGAAAAAACTGTGTGCAGACTAATGTAGTTACTTTCGGTAAAAGGATAGCTGGTATATTTCACCCTGCCATAATTATCAATTATGCTTTTACCAGATACAATTAGCTTCTCCTCATCCAAATTATTAGAGGAATTATAGACTATTCCCTTGGTTTTGGTTTGAATAATTCTGCCCACCCCATCGCTAAACATTATATTATAAAATCTATTATTAGTATCTAATGGGTCATAATAAGTTGTTTTTGCCCATTTATTATTACTATTTACAGCAGTAGTCTGATTATAATATTCAAACTTAATGGAATAAGGCTTTCCTATTGCAAGCTCATTTGGTCCTGTTACTGTTTTTAATGCACCATCAGGATAATATTTATATTCCATTTCATTTCCCGTCATATCTGTTGTATGTATTGGTGCTTGAATACGGTAATCATAAACAGTTTCAGATGAATATCCAAAAGCATCAGTAATACTAACTGGCAGTGAATGTATTACTCCATCGTAATTATATTCATAATACATAGCTTGACTTTGATAGTTATTAGGTAATGTAAATTTACTCATAAGTCCAATTACAAACCTGTAAATCAGAAAGTCTTTAATTTTTCAGTAATTATTAATTTATAACAAACATATATAGTCAAAAAAACACCAGCCTCTTTCTATTTTGGATATACTCAGTACGAGCTCAAGTAAGGTTTTGAATTTTAATAAACCCTAAGTCCTCCTTTGAAAAAGGAACAACGAAGCAATTGGGTAACGGGGGACTGAAACTATTGATTTTATTCACAAAAATATTCACCTATTTTTTTTGTTAGCTTTTATCAACAACCTATTTTTTAAAGACTCATTTTTACTAATTTTACAAACCTTATTCAACAATATAATATTACAATATGTTTTTAATTTTCGATACCGAAACTACAGGATTACCAAAGAGTTATAATGCACCACTAAGCGATAGTGACAATTGGCCAAGAATGGTTCAATTAGCTTGGCAAGTACATGATGTGGAGGGTAAATTATTGGAAGTTAAAAACTTTATAATTAAGCCTGAGGGTTACGAAATACCATACGAAACCGTAAAAATCCACGGTATAACTACCGAAAGAGCTATTAAGCAAGGAATTGAACTAAAGCTTGTACTAAAAGAGTTTACGGAATCAGTTTCGAAATGCAAATCTGTTGTTGGTCATAATGTAGAATTTGACATTAATATTGTTGGAGCAGAATTTTACAGAAAACAAATAATTAGCCCACTTGAGAAAGTACAAAGTTTGGATACTATGAAATTATCCACAAACTTCTGTGCTATTCCTGGTCGTGGAAAAAGTTTTAAATATCCTAAATTAAACCAAGTTCACGAAAAACTATTTGGCGTTAACTTTGAAGAGGCTCATAATGCGGCGGCTGATGTGGAAGCAACAACTCGTTGTTTTTTAGAATTAGTAAGAATATCGGTAATAAGTATTGATAAACTACAAATTACCGAGAAAGAGTTACAACAATTTAAGAAAGCAAACCCCTCTCCCATTGAGCCCATTGGCCTGAACACACAACCATACAGTAACGATAGCTTTGCCAAAGATGATGAAAGCGAAAAGCAAGAATCAGATACTGAATCAAGTTTTTTAAGCAATCAGGTTCCATTTAAGGATGACGAGCTACCAAATTTCACTCATTTACATCTACATACACAATATTCCATTTTGGATGGGATGACCAAAGTAAATACTATAGCCCAAAAAGCTAAGAAAGATGGGCAAACCGCAGTTGCCATTACCGACCATGGAAATATGTATGGAGTTAAGGATTTTCATAATTCGCTTACTAAGGCTGGGATAAAGCCAATTCTGGGAATGGAAGCTTATGTAGCTTTAAACACTCGTCACGATAAAAATCCAGCAAATAAAGGCAGTTACCACTTAATACTTTTGGCAAAGAATAAGGCTGGTTACAAAAATCTTATTCGCTTATCAAGTTTAGCTTTTTCGGAAGGTTTTTATCATAAGCCTAAGATCGACTGGGAGTTGATAGAAAAATATCATGAGAACATAATTGCAACTTCGGCATGTTTGGGAGGAGAAATAGCAAAAAAAATCACCACATCAACATTTGAAGAAGCTGAGAAAACTGCAATAAGATTTAAGAAGATATTTGGCGATGATTTCTATATCGAGCTTCAACGCCACAAAGCTACCGATGCAGATATGAATACTGAAACCATTAAGGATCAGAATTTTGTAAATAAGCAATTAATAGAAATAGCTGAAAAAAATAACATTAAGATTATTGCAACTAATGATGTTCATTATTTAAACGAGGAAGATTCATTGGCTCACGATAGGCTTGTATGCTTGAATATGGGGAAAGATATTGAAGATCCCAACCGAGTGAAATATACGGGTCAAGAGTGGATGAAAACTCGCCAAGAAATGAAGGATATTTTTGGTGACATACCCGATGCCATACGCAATACACAAGAAATAAATGATAAGATAGAGATTTTTGAGCTGAATCACAAGCCTATTATGCCCGATTTTGCTCTTCCTGAGCCTTTTACATCAGAGGATGAGTATCTGCGTCATATCACATACCAAGGTGCAAAGATGCGATGGGGAGACGACCTTAATGCCGAAGTAGTTGAGAGGCTTGATTTTGAACTAGAAACCATTAAAAAAATGGGATTCCCTGGTTATTTTCTTATTGTGTGGGATTTCTTAAAGGCAGCCCGTGATATGGGCGTTTCGGTGGGTCCTGGCCGTGGTAGTGCTGCTGGCTCTGCTGCTGCTTATTGTTTGAGAATAACAGATATCGACCCCATAAAATACAATCTACTTTTTGAGCGTTTCCTAAACCCTGATCGTATATCAATGCCAGATATTGATATTGACTTTGATGATTTGGGAAGAGAGAAAGTTCTGAAATGGGTAAAAGAAAAGTATGGAGCAAAGCGAGTTGCCCACCTAATAACCTTTGGTTCGATGGCGGCAAAGTCTTCAATTAGAGATGTAAGTAGAGTACAGAAACTACCTTTACCTGAGGCTGATAGATTAGCTAAATTGGTACCAGACAAACCAGGCACAAATCTCACAAAAGCTTTTGCGCAGGTGCCAGAGTTAAAGGAAGAACTTGATAATGGAACTGACGAAATTCGCTCAGTTTTGGAG
Source organism: Bacteroidales bacterium (assembly GCA_029932765.1). Lineage (GTDB taxonomy): Bacteria > Bacteroidota > Bacteroidia > Bacteroidales > UBA1556 > UBA6267. The sequence goes on from JAOZPM010000159.1 coordinate 3,870, forward strand.
TACTCAAGAAAACTTGAAGGCTCGGTGCGAAGTACAGGAACACATGCTTGCGGAATAATTATCAGCAAGGAGGATATGGATAATTATGTTCCAATAGCCAATGTTAAAGATGGAGTATTGGATTATGCCACGCAATACGATGGCCACTTTATTGAAGATGTAGGCCTTTTAAAGATGGATTTCCTTGGATTAAAGACACTTACTGTAATTAAGGATGCACTTGAAAATATTAAAATATCCAAAAAGATTGAAGTAGATATTGAGAATGTTTCACTTACCGACGAAGCTACTTACAAACTATATAGTCGTGGCGAAACTTCAGGATTATTTCAGTTTGAATCTGAGGGAATGCGAAAGCACCTTCGCAATTTAAAACCTACAAAATTTGAGGATTTAATTGCCATGAATGCTCTATATCGCCCAGGTCCAATGGAGTATATCGATAGTTTTATCGACAGAAAACACGGCAGAGAGGTGATACACTACGACCTACCCGGCATGGATGAATATCTTTCTGAAACATATGGAATTACAGTATATCAGGAGCAAGTCATGCTTTTATCTAGAAAGCTTGCAGGCTTCTCTCGTGGACAGTCCGACTCATTGCGAAAAGCAATGGGAAAGAAGATTATAGCCATGATGGATGAGCTAAAAGTACTTTTCTTAGAAGGTTGCGAAAAAAATGGTCATGATTTAAAGATAGTAGAAAAAGTATGGAAAGACTGGGAAGCTTTTGCAAAATATGCTTTTAATAAGTCACACGCCACTTGCTATTCATACGTTTCGTATCAAACGGCATATCTTAAAACACACTACCCTGCTGAGTTTATGGCCTCAGTTTTGAGCCACGAGCTTAAAGATCTAAGCAAGCTTACAACCTACCTTAATGAGTGCAATAGGATGGGGATAAAAGTTCTTGGACCACAGTTAAACGAGAGTTATTCTGATTTTACGGTAAATGATGAGGGAGAAATACGTTATGGAATGGCTGGAATTAAAGGTGTTGGTGGAGCAGCCGTATTGGCAATTATTGAGGAACGTAAGCAAAATGGCGCATTCACAGATATATTTGATTTCTTGGCAAGAATAAACCTAAGGGCTGTAAATAAAAAAGCTATTGAAGCACTTGCAATGGCAGGAGCTTTTGACGAATTGCATCCTAGTAAACATAGAGCCCAGTTTTTTGCACCATATAACGAAAACATGACTTTTATTGAGAGATTAGTAAAGCATGGAAATAGTGTACAAGCTACTGCAAACTCTTCTCAGGCTTCACTTTTTGGAGATATGGAAGAGGTGCAAATACAAAATCCTGATTTTCCAGAATGCGAAAAATGGAGTAATATAAAACAGCTCAACTTGGAGAAAGACTTAATAGGCTTTTTTCTTAGTGGTCACCCACTTGATACATATGCGCCTACAGTAAAATATTATGTAAATAATAATACTGTTGAAATTCAGGATCTTATTATTAACAAAAAACATGGCCCAGTTAATTTTGCAGGAGTAGTAACAAGTGCAACAATTAGAGAGTCACAAAAAACAGGAAATAAATACGGATTCTTTTCGGTAGAAGACAAGCAAGGAACAATTGACTTTGCACTTTTTACAGAGAATTTTCTAAAATATCATCATTTGCTACAACTCAATAACTTTGTATATGTACAAGCTGTTATAAAAGACTCATATAGAGATAAAAGCAAGTCTGAGCTAAATATTTCTGAGATATCAATGTTGGGTGATGTTCTGACTGATAGAACTAAAAAAATTAATATTAGGGTTTTCTTGAAAAACATTAATAAGAACTTTAATAATGAATTTATTAGTAAAGTGAAAGAACACCCTGGCAACTGCGCTTTACATCTATATATACAGAATGGAGAAAGCACTATTGAATTAGGACCAAAGGGCTTTAAAGTTGAACCTGATGCATTTTTAAGATATCTGGAGGGCCATGAGCATCTAAAATATAAAATTGGCAAGTAAAAT
>JAOZPM010000160.1:0-5821 GCA_029932765.1 Bacteroidales bacterium
AGTGTTTAAGGGAGAAAGGTGAAGTGGGATTAAGTGTTTAAGGGAGAAAGGTGAAAGGAGAAGTAATAATGCGTGAAAGTAAATTCCTAATTCTACATTCTTAATTCTTCTTTCCCTCTCAATCTTCACCCTTCACTCTTCTCTCTTCACCCTTCACTCTTCACCCTTCACTCTTCTCTCTTCACCCTTCACCCTTCACCCTTCATTCTTCACCCTTCACTCTTCACCCTTCTCTCTTCACCTTTATTTCAGCCCCGTTTCTACCTTACCAGTTTCGTTATTCAGTTCCGAGCCACCCATTGAGTGAGGAATAAGATAAATAGTAAATAGTACCAATGTTGCAATTATAGGCCAAACTTTATTATGAGGTTTTTTACGAAGTATCACAAAAGCAATTACCCAAAACGCCCAGGACACAATGGTTTTATTATCTGTCCAGTCACCACCAAAAGGCCAGCCAGTCCAATAATCACCAAAAGCATACTTCTGAACTATAGGTCCTAAAATTAAGCCCCCAATTCCTAGAACAATGATAGTAACTCTAGCAAACTTACGAGTATTATCACCATTAAAAACAGCCTCAACTCCACCTCTTGTGGCAAAGAAAAGTGCAAGAATCATAAATAGTACATGAGGAATAAGAATTGGGCGTGGCACATAGCCTTTCCAACGAACTACCACTGATGCTTCTGGAGATAATTCAACCATTTCTGCACCCTTTGATAAAGTGATTTTATACTCTATTTTACCAGCAGCACCTTGCTCTGGCAAAGTAGTTCTATAAACTTCAATCTCTGCTCCTTCACCAAAGAAGACTCTCTCTTTGGATTTCACTAAAAGCATTTCTTCTTTATGCCAAGGCTGTGAGGTATTATAAAGTTTATATTCAATAGTTGCTGCTATATCCTTATCAGCAATCTCTAAATCAACATTTAAAGGAGTTCCAATCTCACATGTACGAGGTAAACTGAAACTGTATTCTTGTCCACTAATCTCAATATCTACATTTTTTGGTTTTGTAGGACCTGTAGCGCGTTGATAAATCATTGCACTTACTGTAATAATAATGGTAATTACCCATAGTAATACTGATCTCATAATATCTTATATTTATTGTATTTAATTTCTTTATAGTAGCTCACAAAAGTAAGTAATAAATTAAAGGTGGGTTTAAGCTAGTTCTAATATTTGTCATTTAAATGAATTAGTGTTTTATATAGGAAATTTGATGTTTTAATTAAAGTCCTCCTTTAATTTAAAGGAGGTGGGCAAATTGTTTTGATAATTTTTAATCTTGCGATATTAGTTGCACAATTTGGTCGGAGGATTTATTTTAAACTCTAATCCTCCGTCAGTTTTGATACTAAACATAGATATATACAAAATCTAATATAAAACTGACACCTCTTTTTCGAAAAAGGAGGACTAAAAAAACACACGATTTGTGATAGTTAATCAAATTCGTAGAATATCAATTACTAAGCAAATCTGAAATCAAATCCCGATGACAATCGGGACGTTAATCAGCTGTATAATACTAATTTATAGTATAATTTACTATTTATCTAAGATATTAAATTAAGAGTTAATAGCCCAATTAATAACTAATCATTAATAATTTAAACATTAGCAACTAATAATTAACAATTAATAATTATTTTTTACATCAAGCTAAGGTGATAAATGAATACTTTTGCCAGCTAAATAAAAAAATAGAAGAAATGCAAAATGAGATATTATCTTTAGAAGAATTACAAAATTGTATAATAGAGGAACCTGCTTTATTAGCTTATTTTTATAACGATAATTGTGCTCCATGTTTGAGTCTTAGACCTAAGATTATTGATATGGTAGAAAAACAATTTCCCAAATTGACTTTACACTTTGTAAATTCTGCAAAAAGTGATATTCCTGCTAATTATGGGGTTTATGATAACCCAACATTATTAGTTTTCTTTGATAGAAAAGAATACATCCGTGAGAGTAAATACGTTAGTACTGCACTGCTTAGCGAGAAAGTGCAACGATATTATGATATGATATTTTAGTTATTTATTGTTAATTGCACTTAATTATAATAAATATCATAAAAAACTCTTAGCACATAGCCTTATATAAACTAGTTTTGTTAAAACAAATTTTAAAATTTAGATTATTATGGCAATAACAAAAGTAAGTATAGAAGAAGGATGTATAGCATGTAATGCATGTGAAGATATAGCTCCAGATATTTTTGAAGTGGACGATGAGTGTAAAGTTATATTGGGTGCTGATTATGTAGAAAACGATGAATTGATTCGTGAAGCTGCTGATTCATGCCCTGTTGAAGTAATTGTTTTTGAAGAATAAAACTATTATTTGAATTAAAAAAATTAGAAACTGCTTAACTATTGTTAAGCAGTTTTTTTTTATCTTTGTTTTTCAAAATAAACGATAATGAACAAACAATATATTTTATGAGCAAAGACATTTTAACATTGCAGCCAGAAGGTATGTGGAGGTATTTCCATGAAATAACTCAAGTGCCTCGTCCTTCGAAAAAAGAGGACAAAATAAGAGACTATTTAGTGAGTTTTGGAAAGAAGTACAATCTTGAAACAATCGTTGATGAAATAGGTAATGTACTTATTAGAAAAGGCGGAACACATGGAATGGAAAACCATAAGACAGTAGTATTGCAGAGTCATATGGATATGGTTTGTGAGAAAAATAGTGATGTAGAATTTGATTTTGATAATGATGCTATTATTACAAGGATTGATGGCGAATGGTTAAAAGCAACTGGTACTACACTAGGTGCTGACGATGGAATTGGTGTAGCAGCTTCATTGGCTTTATTGGAATCTGATGACTACGTCCACCCTCCTATTGAAGCTCTTTTTACAATGGATGAGGAAACTGGCTTAACAGGTGCATTTGGTCTTAAAAATGACTTATTAAATGGGAAAATCCTTCTGAACTTAGATTCTGAAGATGAAGGCGAAATATTTATTGGTTGTGCTGGTGGTAGAGATACTCTTGCCGAATTGCCAATTACTTATAGAACTATTAATAACAAAATAACTTGTAAGATAGAGGTTAAAGGGCTTAATGGAGGACATAGTGGTGATGAGATTCAGAAGGGTTTAGGAAATGCTAACAAACTAATCAATAGGATTTTATTTGATGCAAGAAAAGAGCTTAATATTGATGTAAACCATATTGATGGAGGAAATTTGAGAAATGCTATTGCTCGCGAGGCTTATTCAATAGTTTTGGTTGAAGAGAATAATTATAATAAACTTGTGGAGCTAGTTGCAAAATTCAATGCTATATTCAAAAGTGAATATCACAAAACAGAACTAAATATTACAGCTGAAATTTCAAAAACAGATAATGTAAATCAGGCTATAGTTGAAATTGATAAAATAATTCAGGCTGTTTATGCTTGTCCTCATGGTGTACTTGCATGGTCGCAAGATATTGAAGACTTTGTAGAAACATCAACAAATTTAGCTTCACTAAAAGTAAAGAATAATAAATTTCATTTTGTAACAAGTCAGCGCAGCTCAGTAGCTACAGCACTTGATGACGCATGTAATATGGTAGCTTCTGCATTCAATTCCATTGGAGCTAATACTCTTCATACAGATGGTTATCCTGGTTGGAACCCAAATACTAATAGTGAAATACTGGATATTTCGCGCAAGTCGTATATAAAGTTATTTAAGAAAGAGCCTAAGGTTTTGGCAATCCATGCTGGTTTGGAATGTGGCCTTATAGGAGAAACTTACCCTGAGATGGATATGATTTCATTTGGACCTACAATAAAAGGTGCTCACTCTCCAGATGAGAGGTTACTTATAAAAACAGCACAAATGTTCTGGGATCATTTACTTGATATCCTAAAAAGAATTCCTAAAAACTAGGTTTCTTCTTGGAAACAAAAAAGCCATCAATGTTGAAATATTGTTTCAATATTGATGGCTTTTATTTTTTATACTAATTTACTAAATTTCAATAAGATTATTCTCATATGCATACCTAATTAGGTCATCTCTATTGTCAAGCTTAATCCTAATATATAGTTTCTTTAGATATAGCTCTATCGTAGTTATATTTAATTCTAATTGCTGAGATATTTGCTCATCTGTATTTCCTGCACAAACTAATGATAATATCTCTTTCTCTATTCTTGAAATAACAATATTATCAGTCATAGGTTTTTCAACTACTTCTTCAATTAACGATTCTTTAACCTCAGTACCATAGTATAACTCGCCATCAAGCACTTTTTCAATAGAGTTTATAATTTCTTTTATATTAGAGTTTTTAAGAATATATCCATGAATACCAATGTCCATCATCTCCTTAATTATACTTAAATCGCTATGCATTGTAAGCATAATTATTTTAATATTAGGATAATTTTTCTTAATCTCAATGGCAGCTTCCATGCCATCCATTATAGGCATTCTTATATCCAATAGTATTAAATCAGGCTTATAAACTGTAAGCTTTTGTAACAAATCTTGGCCATTAACCGCAGTGGCAATAACTTGTATATCATAGTTTCTAGTTATAGTATTCTTTAAAACATCAAGAAATATCTCATGATCCTCCGCTATAATAATTTTAATATCTTTATGATCTTTCATATTTGAATATTATTAAGAATTTCTGTAAATTAATTAGTCTATGAATCTGTGTTTCTTACGTAAATACAAAATAACTACATTCCTACATAAATAGCAACACATATTGGTAGGTAAATTACCTGATTTTCTAAATTATTATTAATTATAAAATAATTTTATATTTTACTCCTAAAGAAAACCATCTGCCTGGCTGTACTAGATTTCCATAGTCTTGATAGTGTGTGTTAAATACATTACTTAAATTTGCATATACGTGCCATGAATCATGTTTCCAATTCAATCTCAAATCTAATAAAGCAAAGTCGTCATAGTTTTCTGCCACAAAGCTTTTATCATTAGCATTATACTTTTGATATTCTCCAAACCTATCGTTATATCTAAAAATATATCCCAAACTAAAGTTCTTATATATTGAATGTTCTAAGTTAATATTAAATTTGTTTTTCAAATAATCCATTACGTAATGCGACTGATAACCTGATGAAGAAGACTGCTTATCGATATAACTATAATTAAAAGATAAATTCTTAATAAAACCTCTTTTAATAAGCTTAGTATTAATGGCTACACTAATATCAAACCCATAGGATTGTACATTTGTAATATTAATTGGTTGCCATTTAACGGTATCAGATTGTCTTACCCAATCAATACTATTATCAGCATCATTATAAAAAGCTTCAGCATTGAATTTAAGAAAACCTATATCGAATTTTGAGCCAATTTGATATGCTACTTGGCTTTCGGCAAGCAAATCAGGATTTCCGATATTACTAGGGCCATTATAGTATAAATCAGTAAAAGTTGGCAAACGCATTCCTTTATTTATTCCTGCATAAAACTTTAAGCTATTATTCACTGAATAACTTATGTCTATACCAGGGAAAACACCATTCTCATTATTGGTTTTGGGGAAATAGTAATACATAAGTCCTGCGGCAATTTTAATCTTTTTATATACGTAAACATGCTCCATCGAAATAGTTGTATATAATCTATTATCATGTTTATTATAATATCCTTCACTATCGAAATAAGCTTGCATAGTATCAATCACTTCGCTACCAAGTACATTGCTATATATTTCTTCGTTTCTCACATTAGCTGCAATGCTAGTTTTTCCCAATTTCCACCAAGTCCAAGCTTTGCTTGTAAACTGATAAACCTGATTAAAGTGGTAATTA